>DATLHD010000336.1:0-5399 GCA_035540075.1 Gemmatimonadales bacterium | reverse complement strand
CCATCGCACCGTTCCCGCCCTCCTGGACGAGCTGCACCGCCAGAACGCGCAGCTCACCGAGCTGCGCACCCACTCCGCCACGCTCGAGGACGTGTTCGTCGAGCTGACCGGGAGGCATCTCCGTGGCGAGTGAGCGCCGCGGCTGGCGCGATCACCCGCTGGTCCAGCTCACGCTGGTCCGCTACCGCGAGTTCTTCCGCGAGCCTGAGGCGGTATTCTGGGTCTTCGTCTTCCCGGTGCTGCTCACGGCGGGCCTCGGCCTGGCGTTCCGGAATCAGGCGCCGGAGCGGACGCCGGTCGCGGTCGTGGAAGGCGAGGGTGCCCGGAGGGTGCAGGAGACGCTGGCCCACAGCGCCGACGTCCGGGCGGAGGTGCTGTCGGACACTGCCGCCGCCCAGGCACTTCGCACCGGCAGGGTCGAGATCGTGGTGGTCCCGGGAGCCGGCGGCGCGGTGGAGTACCGGTTCGACCCCGACCGGCCCGAGAGTCGGATAGCCAGGCTCCAGGTGGACGATGCCCTCCAGCGAGGCTCAGGCCGCGGCGATCCGATCGCCGTGAAGGATGACCGGGTGAGCGAGCCGGGCTCCCGCTACGTGGATTTCGTGGTGCCAGGGCTGCTGGGCATGAACCTCATGGGGAGCGGCATCTGGGGTCTCGGCTTCTCGATCGTGGATGCGAGACGGAAGAAGCTGCTCAAGCGCATGATCGCCACACCGATGTCGCGGATCCAGTTCCTGGCCTCGTTCGTCCTGTCGCGGCTGACGATGCTGATCATCGAGGTCGGGGCCCTGGTGGGCTTCGCGGTCCTGGTCTTCGGCGTGCCCGTGCGAGGCTCGCTGCTGTCGCTGCTCGCCATCTGCCTGCTCTCGGCGCTCGCGTTCGGTGCCCTGGGCCTGCTGCTGGCCTCCCGCACCCAGACCATCGAGGGCGCCTCGGGGCTCATGAACCTGGTGATGCTGCCCATGTGGATCTTTTCCGGGGTGTTCTTCTCCTCCACCCGCTTTCCCGACGCCCTTCAGCCGTTCATCCAGGCCCTGCCGCTCACCGCGGTGAACGACGCTCTTCGGGCGAGCATGCTGGAAGGGGCTGGGCTGGCGCGCCTCACGCCCGAGCTGGCGATCGTCGCCGCCTGGCTGGTCGCGAGTTTCCTGCTCGCGGTCCGGCTCTTCCGCTGGCGCTAGCCCCCCGGCAGGTGCCACCCGCGGACTAGCGGCGGGCCGGGACGCGCGGGATATTGGGCGGGTCGGAACGATCGCTCACATCACGCGGAATACCGGGCAGTGATGTCGGGGGGCGGCAAGGCTGCAACAGCCAAGCGCGCCCTCCGCCCGGACGCAATCTTTTGCACCTGCCGAAACGCGGGAAATCTGCGGACTTACGAGAAGCCAACGGAGGCCATGCCGGTGCAATGGCTGGCTCGGATCGTGCGACAGCGGTGGCCATTCTGGTCGGCCCTCGTTGGTCGTCCCCGTACTCAATCGGAACGCGCCATGTACCTGGTCGAGATCGAGGCAGGTCGGGAGCAGGTGTACCCATCGGTGGAGACGCTCGCCGCGGCGATTCAGCGCGGGGTGATCGGACCCGACTCGCGGATCTTTCACCGGGCCTCCTCCAGCTGGATCTCGATCACGCTGCACCCTGAGTACCGGAAGGCGATGGCCGCGCGGGCGGCCGAGCCGCTGCCGCCGCTGGGGCGGAGTCAGTGGACCTTCTTCGGCACCCAGGCTGCCGGTCGCGAGATCGCCGACACCCTCGAGTCCAGCCAGAGCCAGCCTCAGGCCTCCGAACCACCTCCCGCGCGCCGCGGTCTTCGCGGACTGTTCAGCCGCCGGCGCCGCTCCCCGTCGGACTCCCGGGAGCAGGCCGGCTCCTAATCTTCACGAAGGACCGCCGTCGATCGCGACCGCGCCTTGACATGCGCGGCCGGTGCTCGAACATTGGCGGTACCGTGAAACGCCATTCCAAGTCTGTGTCTGGTCGGCCGCTCGCCGGCACGCAGGCCGTGGTACGCGCGCTCAGACTCTTGCGAGCCTTCACCGACGCGCGGCCGGAGTGGAGTCTCGCCGACCTCTCCCGCGAGCTGAAGCTCAGCAAGCCGACCGCCTTCCGGCTGCTCGCCGCGCTGGAGGACCACGGCCTGGTGTTCAGGCAGGAGCCCACCGGCACGTTTCGCCTGGGGCCGGCCGCGATCGAGCTGGGCGCCCGGGCGCAGCGGGCCAGCAGCGTGGCCGGGGCCGCGCGCCCGGAGATGGAGGCGCTCACTCGCGCCACCGGGGAAACCTCGAGCATCGAGGTGCTCGAGGGGGACGAGACACTGATCCTCGACGAGGTCCAGGGCGACCACCTGATCGGCACCTCCCCCAGCATCGGCACGCGCTGGCCGGCGCACGCCACCTCCACCGGCAAGGTGCTGCTTGCCGCGACGTTCCAGCGCGATCCGGAGCTGGTTCACGGGATCGCCCGGCGTTCCGGCGGTCGCCTCCGGGCGCTCACACCAAACACCATCCGCTCGACCTCACGCTTCGTCGAGGAGCTCGGTCGGGTGTTCCGCCAGGGCTACGCCACGGCGGACGGCGAGCTGGAAGCGGGTTACGTCGCCATCGGCGCGCCGGTTCGGCGGCACGACGGCAGCACCGTGGCGGCGCTTTCCCTGGGCGGCCCCAGCACCCGGTTCACCGAGGCGCGGATGCCCCCGCTCATCAGAGCCGTGCGCGAGGCGGCGGGGCGGGTCTCGCAGCGACTCGGCTGGACCCCTCAATCGATCTGACACGCCGGCGGCAGACGCATGAATCACATCCCCCGCTTGATCCCGCTCCTCGCCGTGGTGGTCTTCGCCACATCGGCCTCTCCCACCCCGTCACCCGATCTTCCGCGCGGCTCGCTGGTGATCGTCGGCGGAGGAGAGCGATCCGAGGCGATGATGCGGCGGTTCGTCGAGCTGGCCGGGGGCCGGGGTGCCCGGATCGCCGTGGTGCCGAACGCCAGCTCCGAGCCGGAGGAGACGGGCCGCGACCTGGTGGCCGAGCTCGACAGCCTGGGAGCCCGGGCGTTCGTCTACTACATCGACCGCCGCGCCGCCGCCACCGAAGCGGCCGCGCGCGGGCTGGATTCGGCGACGGGCATCTGGTTCAGCGGCGGCGACCAGGTGCGAGTCACGGCGGCACTGGCCGGCACGCCGGTGCTTCGCGTGATGCAGCGTCGGTACCGGGAAGGCGCGGTCGTGGGCGGCACGTCGGCGGGCGCGGCGATCATGTCGGACTCGATGATCACCGGCAACCAGACCCCGCCGGGTGACACCACGGGCTACTACGGCGACGAGTATCCCGCGATCGCGCGGCATCGAGTGGAGATCGTGCCCGGGCTCGGGTTCCTCCCCCAGGCGATCGTGGACCAGCACTTCATCCGGCGGGAGCGGCACAACCGACTCCTCAGCGCCGTGCTCGAGCGCCCCAGCCTGCTCGGGGTCGGCATCGACGAGAGCACGGCGCTCGAGGTCGGGCCCGACGGCCGCTGGAGGGTGCTGGGCGAGAGCTCGGTAGTGATCTACGACGCCCGGCGGGCGCACGTGACCGTCGGCGGGCAGCCGCTGCTGGGCGCGACCGAGCTGCGGGTGCACGTCCTCCCAGCGGGCGGCGTCTTCGACCCCAAGACTGGCAGCGGCGACCTGTGAGCCTGACCCAGGCGGCGGACGAGGCGAGGCGGCTCCAGGAAGAGCCGGAGGCGATGGAGGCAATCCGAGCCGGGGATTCCTCCGCCTTCGAGACGCTGTTCCGCGCCTACCATGCCCCGCTGTGCTCCTTCGCCTACCGCTACCTCGGCGCGCGCGATCTGGCCGAGGAGATCGTACAGGAGGTCTTCCTCTGCATCTGGGAGCGGCGGGAGAGCTGGAACGTGCGCACGTCCGTCAGGAGCTACCTGCTCACCGCCGTGCGGAACGCCGCGTTGAGCTACCTCCGCCACGAGCGGGTCGTCCGTCGCCGGGAGGCCGAGGTCCGCGACTTCCACGAGATCGTCGCGGCCAGCCCGGAGGTCCGGGCACTGGAGGCAGAGACGGTTGTCGCGGTCCGGCAGGCGATCGGCCGGCTGCCCGACCGCTGCCGGCTCGTCTTCACCCTCCACCGGGAGCAGGGTCTGACCTACGCCGAGGTGGCCGAAGTGCTGGGCATCTCCCCCCGGACGGTGGAGGTGCAGATCGGACGGGCGCTCAAGTCCCTGCGGAAGGGCCTCGCAAGCCATCGGCCCTGAGTCCCGTGTAAGGGTATAGGGCAGCTCGGGCGTCTATGGAGCACCGCAGCTCCGGAGACGACCCACCCTTGAACGACGACGTCGATTGGATCAGGCTGGGCCGCTACCTTGCCGGCGAGTGTACCCGGGGCGAGGCCGATGAGATCCAGCGATGGATCGAGTCCGATCCGGCCCATACGCGACTGGTCGAGCAGCTGCGGGCGGCTTGGCAGGTCGGCGCGACGCCGACCACGACGTGGGATACGCCGGCCGCGTGGCGCCGCATGGTGGCCCGGCTCCGATCCAGGGAGACGCAGAAGGGGCTGACACTGGTGCGTGGCGGGCGGCAGCTCGGCCGCGGGCCCGCCCGGGCCGCGGTCTGGGCCGGGGCAGCGGCCGCTGTGTTGCTGGCACTGGGTGGCGGGTTCTGGTGGATCCAGTCCAGGGTCCCGTCCGGGTCAGTTGGAGCGGTGCCCGCTCCGCTCCGAGAGGTACGAGCTCCGATCGGGCAACGGGCACAGTTTCAGCTCACCGACGGCACCCGTGTCCTCCTGGGGCCGGGCAGCACCCTCCGGTACGACACCACGAGGTATGGCGGGTCCATCCGCGAGCTGCTGCTGGACGGCCAAGCCCACTTCACCGTCGCCTACAATCCCCATCGCCTCTTCCTGGTGCGCACCGCCCGCACGGTCACGGAAGACCTCGGCACCGAGTTCGCCATTACCGACTACGCTGCCGACTCGGCCGGGGTGGTCGTCGTGGCCTCCGGAACCGTGGCGGTACGCAGCGTGGCCGCTGATACGACCCGGCCGGCCACTCTCCTGCGGACCGGCGACCAGGTCCGCCTCGACCCTGCCGGGCGAGTGACCGGTCGGCGGGGTGTCGACCTGCGATCGTCGCTCGCGTGGACCGAGGGGCGTCTGGTCTTCACCGACACGCCGGTCGGCGAGGTCGTCACGCGGCTCAATCGGTGGTATGGCGCCGACGTTCGACTCGGCGATCCCGCGCTGGCCACGCTCCGCTTCACCGCCGCCTACGGCGCGGTGTCCGAGGCGACCGTCGTGCGCGAGCTCGCGACCGCTGTTCGCGGTCGGGTCCTTCGCCGAGGCAGCACCACGCTCATCGTTCCCCTCTCCAGTCACCAACGGGAGAATTGAACATGCGTCACCTTGGTA
>DATLHD010000335.1:0-6091 GCA_035540075.1 Gemmatimonadales bacterium | reverse complement strand
GTTGCCCTCATCGAGCAGGTAGATGTTCATGTCGTTGAAGTTCTGATTGTCGATCTGCACCACGGTCTCGCCGCTCGGTGCCTTCCCTTCCTGCTCGGAAGCCGGCTGCGGTGTCGGCTCCGACGGCGTTGCGCGGCCGCTGTCACAGCCAAGCACCAATGCCGTCAGACCGGTGAGTCCTGTCAGTAGTCTCCGCATGGCCTGCATCTCCTCTCTGAGTGCAAGATGCCGGTCATCCGTCGAATCGTCTTGGATATCAGTGTCCCCCCGATCGGGGGAGCGAGGTCAGGCGATCGAGGGCATTCGGAGCTTGCATCGCCGTCCTCCCCCGGTCGGGGGAGCAACGCAGTCCAATCGGGCACGGGGTCGCCGCCGCATTTTCGCGTCCCAGGGAGAGCAGCTCACAAGAAATATCCTGGAGGCAGGTATGGGTCTCGTGGCGAATCGAATGACTGTCTGTGCGCTGGTCGCTCTTCTGTCGGCGGGAGCGAGTCGGAGCGCGGCGACCCAGATGGCGGATCCCGCAGCCGCGGCGGACACGGCCCACCCGGTGAACGTCGAGACGGTGAAGCACACCGTCTACCGCGCCAAGGCGCCGACCAATCCGCCTGCCCCCAGAGCGGAGACCAAGGGTAGGGCGCCGTCTGCCGGGGCGGTTTGGGTGCCGGGATTCTGGGACCTCCGAGGAGACCCCACCAGCGCCGCACGCGCGGGGTGGGTCTGGATGCCGGGCCGTTGGATCGAGCCACCCGTGCCGAACGCCAGTTGGGATCCCGGGCACTGGGGCTGGTCGGCCAATTGGTACACCTGGATACCCGCGCACTGGGTCGTGCCCGGCCAGCACGGATATCCTCCCGAACTGCAGTCCGATCAGAGCACAGAGCTCGAGATGTCGGCGCCCTAGGACGCGGGGGCGGGGCTTCGCGCCCCGCCACGCACAGAGTAGGGAACCCAGAGTATGACCTTCGTGCCCTGTCCGGGAGCGCTCCGCACTCGGAGCCGACCACGGATCTGACTGGCCCGCTCGCGCATGCCGAGCAACCCCCAGTGCCCGCCGAACGTAGGAAGGTGTGAGCTCATGTCGAACCCCCGCCCATCATCCGTCACCGACAGGCGCGCGTGCCGCTCGCCGAACTCCACCAGTACCCGCACGGTGGTTGCGCCCGCGTGCTTGACGACATTGGTGATGGCCTCCTGCACCACTCGAAGGGAGGCGCCCTCGACCTCGCGGTCCAGCAGTCGGGGCTCTCCCTCCGTCATGTACTCGAGCGCGAGACCGGTGCCACGCGTGGAATCTTCCGTGGCCTTCCGCAGCGCCGTGGTGAAGTCCGCCCCCGGACTGGATGGGGAGCGCAGGTCCCAGACGGCCCGGCGGGCGTCCACCAGCGTCTTCTGGGCTAGGGCGATCACGTCGCGCAGCGCGGTGACCGTCTCCGGCGGCCCGGCCACCCTGCCGGTCGCGGCGACCAGCTTCAGGGCAATGCCGGTGAAGCCTTGCAGCAGGGTGTCGTGGATCTCGCGCGCCAGCCTGGTCCGCTCGTCCAGCGCGGCGGCGAACCGCGCCTTCAGGGCCCGCTCCCGCGCCCGCCGCAGCGCCTGCTGCGCCCGCTTGTGCTCCTGGATATCGAAGCTGGAGCCGTACCACCTGACGATCCTGCCTTGCCCGTCCCGCAGTGGCACGGCGCGATGAAGAAACCAGCGATAGGCCCCGTCCGCGCGCCGGAGCCGGGCCTCGTCCTCGATCGGCTCTCCGCTCAGGAACGAGGCGGCCCACTTGGGGCGCAGCCGCTCGTAATCCTCCGGGTGCAGCGCGGAGGCATAGCCCCACCCCTCCGCCTCCTTGCTGGAGAGACCGGTGAACTCCAGCCAGCGGGCATTGCTGAGCTCGCCGGTCCCGTCGGGGAGGGTCGTCCACACCAGCGCGGGGATCGTGTCGAAGGCGAGTCGGAGCTCGCCTCGGGCGGACTCCACCTCCGCCAGCGAGGCCCGTACCCGGGAAAGCAGCCTGGTGACGACCAGGGCGGTGAAGAGGAAGGCCCCCAGGGCGACGAGGTCCAGCGGGTCCTCGATGCCCCAGGTGTCTCGTGGCGCGACGAAGAAGAGGTGCAGGCTCAGGGCGGCGACGGCCGAGACGATCGCCGAGGCGGCGAAGCTGCCGGTGAGGGACAGCAGCACCACCGCGATGAGCAGCACCATCGCGGTCGTCGCAACGTCGAGTCCGAGGCGCTCGCAGACGTACGCCAGCACGATCACCCCGGCGCCGCCGAGCACCGCCTTGGTCACCGCCAGCCTGAATTCGCGGGCCTTGTCCTGCGTCATCGGAGCGCCAGGAGCCGGAATGGGGTCGTGATAAGGATCGCGGCCGGCCCGGATGTCGTCCAGCCCGGAGCGCCCCTCCCCGAATGGGGAATTGTCCCTCTCTCGAGGGCCCGGTTTCTTAGAGGGAGTCTCGCCGGAGAGGGACCCATGGCCCAAGGTACCGACACGTCCGCCGCGCGGCACCGTGTCCTGATCGCAGACGATCACCCGGTCGTCCGCGCCGGGCTGGCTGCCGTCATCGCCCAGGAGCCCGATCTCGATATCGTGGGGGAAGCCGAGAACGGCGAGCTCGCCGTTGCGCTCTTTCGCCAGCACCAGCCCGACGTCGTCCTCATGGACCTCCGTATGCCGCAGCTGGGCGGGGTGGAGGCGATCGAGCGCATCACGATGGACTTCCCCGACGCACGCATTCTCGCCTTGACCACCTACGAGGGTGATGCCGACATCCGCCGCGCCCTTCGCGCCGGCGCCCGGGGGTACCTCCTGAAAGACATGCTGCTCAGCGACGTGATCACCGCCATTCGCACCGTGCTGCGGGGCGACAGGGTGATCCCCGCGGCGGTCGCGACCCGGCTCGCCGAATACCCCGAGCGGAGCGACCTCACCGAGCGCGAGCTCGAGATCCTGCACCTCGTGGGTCGGGGACTGAGCAACAAGGAGGTGGCGAAGGCCATCGGGCGCATGGATGAGACGGTCAAGATCCACCTCAAGAACATCTTCGCCAAGCTGGGCGTCGACGACCGCACCGAGGCGGTGACGGTCGCGCTGGCCCGGGGCCTGATCCACCTGGAATGAGACGCGCGAGCCCCGCCCTCGGTCGCACCTGCGCCTTGTGCGGTCGGCCCCTCACGTCCGGCGAGGCCGTGCTCGCTGAGGCGGTGGGCGAGCCGGTGGCGCAACTCATCAGGCACGATCACCCGGCGTGGCCGGGCTCGGGCTACGTCTGCAGGAGCGACCTGGCGCGCTACCGCGCCCTCTTCGTGCACTCGCTGCTGGAGGCCGAGCGAGGGGAGCTGAGCCACCTCGACCAGGAAGTCCTCGAGAGCCTCCGCGAGCACGAGCTCATCGCCACCGACGTCGAGCAGACGCTCGAGCGGGAGCGAACTCGGGGCGAGCGGTGGGCGGACGCGATCGCGGACTTCGGCGGCAGCTGGGGGTTTCTGGCGATGTTCGGCGGGTTCACCGCGCTCTGGATCCTGCTGAACTCCATCGCGCTGTTCCGGCGTCCGTTCGATCCCTACCCGTTCATCCTGCTCAATCTGCTGCTCTCGTGCCTGGCCGCGATCCAGGCGCCCATCATCATGATGAGCCAGAACCGCCAGGAGGCCAGGGACCGGCTGCGGTCCCAGCACGACTACCAGGTGAACCTCAAGGCGGAGCTGGAGATCCGGCACCTGCACGAGAAGATCGACCACCTGCTGTCCAGCCAGTGGGAGCGCCTGGTGCAGATCCAGGAGGTCGAGCTCGACCTCCTGGCCGAGATCAGCCGCGCGCAGCGCACCGCGTCCTGATCCCGCCTCCCCCGAATGGGGGGGCAAAAGACTCCCCGTTCCGGGAATGGTCTCCCATCGCCATCAGCCTCAACTTGTCCCCGGTAGTCGTCACCGTTGGACTTGGGAGGTGTGCGATGTCGAATGCTGACGCGGTGCGCTTCTGGCAATCGGCCACCCTGGTATCCCAGCCGTTCGTAGGCGCGTATCTCGAGACCGGCCGGCCGGTGCCACACGTGCACGAAGAGTGGCAGTTCGCCGTTCCCGAGGTTCCATCCAGCCTCTTCCTCGGGGCCTTCCGCCGGTTCGCCGCGCGCGCGGGCGACGTCACGGTGGTGTCCCCATACCAGGTGCACGCCGAGGGGGGACGAGTCGAGACCGCGCCGCGGTGGCGGGCGCTGTACGTCGCTCCGTCGGTGGTGACCGACGTCTATGGTGCCGTGCCCCGATTCGACCTGCCCGTAGTCGCCGATCCTGACGCGGCGCTGGAGCTTCGGGAGCTGCTGCGCGCCGGAGAACAGGGGGCGGCCTCCGGCGAGGAGCTCGAGGCGGGGGTCCGGCAGTGGCTGAAGCGGCTTCTCCGCCTCCATGCCGGCGATGCCGGTGGTCCGGACCGCGCGCCCGCCGTGGAGCGGGCCCGAGCCTATCTGCAGGAGCGGCCGACTGCCGAGGTGAGCCTCCCCGAGGTGGGCGCGGCCGTGGGGGTGACCACCTCCCACCTGGTGCGCTCGTTCTCCCGCGCCGTCGGCCTCCCGCCCAGGAGCTACCACGTGCAGGTCCGGCTCGCCCGCGCCCAGCGGCTCCTGGCCGACGGCAAGCCGGCCACCTGGGTGGCCTACGAATGCGGCTTCGCCGACCAATCCCATCTCAGCCGCCGGTTCAAGCAGGCCCACGGTCTGACGCCCCGGGCCTTCCAGGCGCAGATCCGGGGAACGTCCCACGCGGCCTGAGGTGATGAGCCTTCGAGAGCACCTGGCCAGCCGGGGAATCCTGCTCGGCGACGAGGTCGGGCACGGCGCCACGGCCGTGGTGTATCGCGCCGAGGATCGCCGCCATGGACGGACGGTCGCGGTCAAGGTCTTCACGCCGGGGAGCGGAGGAGAGCTGGCGGAGGATCGGTTTCTCCGGGAGATCCAGCTCGCCGCGGGGCTGCAGCATCCACACATCCTGCCGGTATACGACTCGGGCGCGGCGGACGGCGCGCTCTTCTACGTCATGCCTTACGTGGGGGGAGAGTCGCTCCGCGCGCGGCTCGCCCGCGAGGGCCGACTCCCGGTGCAGGTGGCGCTCGGGATCGCGCGCGAGGTGGCGGATGCGCTCGCCTTCGCGCACGCCCATGGCGTGGTGCACCGCGACATCAAGCCCGAGAACATCCTGCTGGATGGGGGCCACGCGGTCGTGACCGATTTCGGCGTCGCCCTGGCGGTCGGGCGCGCCGGTGACGACGGCCGGCTCACGATCGGCGGCCTGGTGGTGGGCTCGCCGGCCTACATGAGCCCGGAGCAGGCGAGCGGAGACCCGGCGGTGGACGGCCGCAGCGACATCTACAGTCTTGGCTGCGTGGTCTACGAGATGCTGACCGGAGAGCCGCCGTTCTCGGGGATGTCTCCCCGTGGGATCGTCGCCAGCCGCTTCCTCGGTCCTCCGGTCCCCTTGAGCCGGCGTCGGTCCGACGTGCCTGCCGAGGTGTCCGCCGCGGTGCAGAAGGCGCTGGCGCTGGACCCCGCCGAGCGCTTCGCGCGGGTGGAGGAATTCGCGGCTGCGCTCGGCGCGTCCCGGGCGACCGCCCCGCGGCGTCCCCGTTCTCGCGTCCTCGCGGTGGTCGCGGTTACCCTCGCCTTCGCAGGAGTGACGCTGCTGCCGGGCCGGCCCCAGGCAGGGGCGCCGGAGCGACTCGATCCGCGACGTGTGGCCGTGGCCACGCTGAGCAACGAGACCGGCGAGCGACGGTTCGCGCCGCTTGGGGACCAGGTCGAGGCCTGGATCACTGACCGCGTGAGCCGCCTGAGGGAGCTCGAAGTGGTGACGTCGGCGACGACGGTGCCGGCGCGCGCGCGCGGCGTATCGGACGGACCGGAGCGGCTTCAGGCGCTGGCCGAAGAGACTCGCGCTGGCACCCTGGTGACCGGCTCCTATTATCGGGGGGAGAAGGGAGCCGTCGAGTTCCACATAGATATCGTGGACGCCAACTCGGGCGAGCTGTTGCGGGCCATCGGTCCGGTGGACGACACCGGAAGTGCGGACCGGGTCTCCGACCAGCTGAGCCGGGACGTGGCAGGCGC
>DATLHD010000334.1:0-6319 GCA_035540075.1 Gemmatimonadales bacterium | reverse complement strand
GGCACGGTCCCCGAGGGCGCCTTCTGCCACAAGCCCTGCACCGTCTCAGGCGGCGGCAAGTCGGAGATCAGCAAGAGCCTGGTGGACGCGGTGCTGCCGGGATCGTTCTTCGTGCGGAGCTTCGACGAGGACATGGAGCTGGTGGCGGAGGTCCTTCGGCGGAGCTACGACGACGCCCGGATCACCGGCGAGCGCGGCCCCGGGCGACCGCTCCTCTCGCCCGAGCGCTCGCTCGGCTCAGTAGTGAAGCTGCTCACGCCGAGCCCGGCCGACTTCACCCCGGAGTACAACGCCTGGCTGGAGAGCATCCCCAACCACATCCGGGCGCTGGTCTTCATCATCAAGCGGTTCTACCGGCCGGAGTGGGGCGACGACTGGGTGTCGCACTTCGGCGTAGACATCATCAACGGGGAGCCCGGGCACGAGCTCAAGCACGAGGGACGGAAGCTGGTCGCCAACTACCTCCGCATCGGGCGCGACGGGCACGGGGCGTGGCGGACCTACAAGCTGCGGCAGGATTTCGTCGCGGCCGACAAGGTGCAGATGGAAGACGACATCACCGCCTCGGTCGTGGTCCCCGCGCGCCGGCTGGTCGGCCTCCCCGGCGAGTACGACGGGCATCCGAGCCTCAAGCTGGCACAGAATTGCGAGTTCCGGCTGTTCCAGCGGCCTGACGATGCGGTGCACCCCGGGCTCGACCGTCAGGCGGAGAAGGACATGGCCTCGGCCGGGCTCTTCTGCTCCAACTTCCAGCCGCTCGACCCGAGCGACTTGCGCGTCATCCGCGAGGACGTCGCGACCCACGACGGGTTCACCCCGCCGATGCGGGAGCACGTGAACCGGAACGCCGCTCGCGAGACCGGGGGCTGGTCGATCTGCTCGGCGCGGCCGCGGATCATGGGCGGCAAGCCGACCAAGAACCCGCGCTACCTCCAGCTCCGCCCGGACATGGCACGGCCGCGCGACCGGTATGTCGCCGAGATGGGCGCGAGGCTGAGCCGCCGGCTGCCGCTCAGCGCGCCGGTGCACTTCCCGGTGATCGCGGTCATGTCGGGCAGGCGGAACAACCCGCCGGAGCCCGGGATGCGGCCGCTCTGCGTGTACGGGCCGATCCATTACCAGGAGCTGCCCGAACTGTTCATGGACTACGTCTGCTCCCTCACGGGCACGTCGCCGAGCACAACGGGCGCAGGGTCCGAGGGCGCGCTCACCAAGGGGCCGTTCAACGCGCTCGCCGCCACCGCCGACCTGAACAACGCGCTGGTCTCCTTCCTCCTGACCGGGTACGCCGGGTTCAGCTCGGCCGCGGGATTCGTGGGGCCGCACTATCGGGTGGACCACGACATCAGCCTGTTGGTCCCGGAGATCTGGTGCCGGCTCTACCCTCACGAGCGCGATCCGCGGCACCTGATCGAGGCGGGGCACCTCGAGCGGCTCACGGACTACGAGCACGACGGGAAGCAGGTGCTGGCGAGCCGGCTCGGCTGGCGGATCACGGCGAAGTTCGTGCACACCTACTTCGGACGGGTGTTCGACAACCCTACCGCGGTGTTCACCGAGGACATTCTCAAGCCCGAGCTGCAGGACCCGGGGGTGTTCGCCGACGGGGTCGCAAACATCGTGGAGGCGCAGAAGCGCGTCGCATCGATGTACTTCGAGGACGGCACGATCGAGGACTGCTGTCCACCGCTCCGGGCGCTGATCCACATCATGGCCCAGGGACACTTCGAGGGACGTGACGCGAGCGACCCCGCGATCCGGGGGATGTTCACCCGGGAGTCCCTGCTGACGAGCGAGTGGTACGCCGATCGCTTGACGGTAAAGCAGCGGCGGGACGTGGAGCTGTGGGAGCGGCACGTGCGGAACCTGACGGAGTTTCTGGGGAGCCCGGGGCATCGGGAGGAGGCGGCCCGCCTCGGCATCCCGCGACGGCTGGAGCATGCGCGTTCCGAGCTGGAGCGGGTGGGGTCGCCCGAGTACGTGCGGTCGCTCGTCGGCACCATCGGCGCGGACCCGTTGCATCGGCCCCTTCGCTTCGCTCAGGGTGACAGAGCCGCGGTTGGTTCGGTAGCTGCGGGTGTGTCACCCTGAGCGGAGCGAAGGGGCCGACAGCAAGGGTTTCTGCTACCGGCATACCACCCGTTCCTCGGCCCGCGAGCAAAGGGAACCTGCTCCAGGTCCTCGGCGTCTCCTTCGGCGTCGCCGTGCTCATCGGCAACACCATCCTCGTCGGCATCCTCCGCACCCCCGGCGACGTGGCCGCCCGCCTGCCGAACCCTGGGCTGTTCCTCGGCGTCTGGATCCTCGGCGGGCTCTTTGCCCTCCTCGCGACACTGTCGATCGCCGAGCCCGGCGCGATGCTGGCCCAGTCCGGGGGGCAGTACGTCATCGTCCGCCGCGGGCTCGGCGTCTACCCCGGCTTCGTGGTCGGCTGGACCGACTGGATCTCCACCTGCGGCACCATCGCGCTCGGCGCGATGGTGTTCACCGAGTACCTCGAGCCACTGGTGCCCGCGGTCAGGGGGCACCGGGTGCCCGGCGCGGTCGCGCTGGCGCTCGCCTTCGGGCTCCTGCTCTGGCGCGGGATCCGGATCGGCGACCTCTCGCAACAGATCCTGAGCGCGCTCAAGGCGGCCGCGTTCGGACTTCTGATCGGGGTCTGCCTCATGGCCCCCCTGCCTCCTACCGGAGCGATCGCACCGGCGGCGCTCCCCGGCGGGATGGCCCTCATCACCGCTGCCGTGCTCGCCATCCAGGCGGTGATCTACACCTACGACGGCTGGAACGGGCCACTCTACTTCGGCGAGGAGGTGAAGGATGGCGGCCGGGGCATCCCGCGCGCGATGGTGATCGGCGTGCTCCTGGTCATTCTGATCTACGTCCTGCTCAACGTCGCGTTCCTCCGCGTGCTCGGCCTCGGCCGCATGGCCGGGGAGCCGTTCGTCGCCGCGGCCGCCGGCAGGGCCCTGTTCGGCGCGCAGGGCGACTTGATCATCCGCTCGCTGGTGCTGATCTCGATCCTGAGCGGGATCAACGCCACCTGCCTGATGGCACCGCGCGTGGTGTTCGCGATGAGCCGCGACCGGCTGCTGCCTCGCGGGTTCGAGACGGTGAACGCCGGCGGCACGCCGACCGTGGGGCACTGGGCGAGCATCGGCGTCGCCGTGGGTTTCATCGTCTCGGGTACCTTCGACACGGTCCTCGCCGTGTGCGCTTTCTTCTTCGTGCTGCAGTACACCCTGTCGCTGGTGAGCCTGTTCGCACTCCGGCGCAACGAGCCGGACACGCCGAGGCCGTTCCGCGTTCCCGGCTATCCCTTCACTCCCGGGCTGGCGCTGGCGGCATCGCTCGCGTTCCTCGGGGGATCGGTGGTGAGCGACTGGAGCAACAGCTGGAAATCGCTGGTCCTCCTGGCGATCAGCTATCCCATCTACCACCTGGTCGTGGCCTCCAGGAGGCCCGAGGCCTGACCCGCGGCAAATGGTGGTGACGTTCGGCGAAGGTGGCGGGCTGGAGGAGTTCGACTCGGAAGGAAATGGCGAATTCAGTCCCTGGACGATCCGGGGAAGGGACTGATGCGACGAGGGGATGACGCTCCGGTCATCCCGGAAGCGCTGGCGCACTCTCCGGAACCGAGGAGACCGGCTCGCGCCGGCTATGCGGCGCGACGTGAACCGAGGGCCGGATCCGGTCTGCCTCGTGGTACTCGAAGTCGGAGTTGACCGCCCAGATATCGTGCGCCTCGCCGTGCAGGTTGGCCACGGTCAGCATCGCCGCATACATCGAGTGATCCTGATTGTTGTACTTGTGCATGCCATTGCGGCCGACGGTATGGAGGTTGGCGATCGGATCCAGGAACCCGCGCAGGACCTCCAGGTGACTGCGATAGGTGGAGTTGTAGACCGGATACGCGTCCGGTACCCGCACCACCACCGAGTCCACCACGGCCGCACCGCGCGCGAGCCCGAGCAGCGACAGCTCCCGCCTGGCCAATGCCGCCAACGAGGCGTCATCCATGGCCCAGAGATCGTCGCCCCGGGAGCAGAAGTATTCCAGTCCCAGACAGGTGCGGCCCTGGTCAGGCACCAGTGCCGCGCTCCAGTTGTTGAAGTTCTGCACTCGGCCGACCCTGACGTCGGGCGAGTGGATGTAGAGCCAGTTGTCGGGGAACAGCTCCGCACGATCGAGTATGAGCGCCACCACGATGAAATCGCGGTAGCTCAACCCGCGGGCCGCCAGTTGGACACCCGAGGGGGCTGAGTCGCCGGCCGCACCGATGAGGGCGCGGAGCGGCGCGGTCGAGATGAAGTGCTCCGCCTCGAAGCGTCGCTCGCCATCCGGCGTCCGAGCCCACATCGCGCGCACCCGCCCGTCCTCGATCTCCAGACGAGTAACCTCGTGCTCCATGAGGACCCGCCCGCCTCGCTCGATCACTCGGTCACGACACGCCTCCCACATCTGACCCGGTCCCAGCCGGGGATACTTGAACTGATGGATGAGGGTCTTGATGGGCGTGGGACGACGGTTCAAGGGCGTGGCGGACAACAATGCGCGCATCAGCGAGAGCCCCTGGATGCGCTGCGCCGCCCACTCCGCCCGGATCTCCGTGCACGGTATGCCCCACACCTTCTCGGTGTACGTCTTGAAGAAGAGTCGATAGAGCCGGCCGCCGAATCGGTTGGAGACCCACTGCTCGAAGTTCTCGACCTGGCGCGCCGGAAAGAGTCGGGCTCGAGTGTAGCTCAGGAAGATTCGGGCGCATTCGACCGGCCCGAGCCCCTGCAGGGCATCGACCAGCTGCAGGGGGTATTGGAAGTAACGACCCTTATAGTAGATCCGAGAGAGCCGAGGGACGTCGATCATCTGCCCGTCCAGCAGCTCCTCCCACAGGGCCTGAACGATGGGAAGCTGGGTGAAGAAGCGGTGCCCGCCGATGTCGAAGCGGTAACCTTGGTGCTCGACCGTGCGGGCCAGCCCTCCAACCAGCCGGTCCGCCTCGAGGACCGTCACCGGATGCCCTGCCCTGGTCAGCAGGTAGGCGGCGGTCAGCCCGGCTGGCCCGGCACCGCAGATCACGATCCGGTCTCCGGACCGGAGCCCGTCGATGTTGCGGGGAGGCATCACTGCTTGCCACTAGCGCGCAACGTTCTGCGGTCCGGCGGAGGTTCTGAAATCGGCACGTTGGTATCGGGGGCAAACAGTGGACGACGGGCAGCCTAACGCCTGCGCCGAGCAGGCGCTCGCTGACCGACGTTACCAAACTTCTATCGCTCAAGGACTTCGATGACAGGCCGAAGGCAACCGCGATCCCCGCGAGCCGCGGAGCGATCACGCGCTGCCATCTGGTGGGACCGGACAGTCACACCGGCACCAAAAACGCATAGCGCAGAATCCGCGCCGCTGTCCCTCGAAGCTGCCTCTGGCGCACGCCATCAGCGAGCGGTAGGCTCTTCTGGCGGAGCAGGAGCGTTCGAGGCGGGACGACGCCGGGGTGCGACGAGATGCTGAACGACCCCGAGCCCGGCGGCGATGACGTTGAGGAGATAGTAGAGCAATCGCAAGGGTACGACTAGAAGGGCGAACCGAAGCCCTCGCTCCCGCGCGAACCACCGCAGCAGCGGCAGGTTGCCCAGGATCACCACCGTCAGACAGAGTCCGGACGCGATCAGCCACGGCGGGTGCAGCCGCGTGATGCCCACGGCGAGCGCCACTGCCGCGGCCCCGGTGAGCAGGGTGAAGAGCTTCTCGGCAGGCCGAAGGTTTAGCGTCCCCGGCCGCCCGGCGCGACCTTCCGCCAGGTGCAACCGCATCCAGGTGACCCCCCGCCCGAAGAGGTCGGTGACCACCATGCTCCGAAGCGTCCAACGCTTGAGGTGGGTGCCCTGGATCTCCGGGCGCAGCAGGATCCGGTGACCCAGCGCGCGAACCCGATAGCCGAGGTCGATGTCTTCGAGCTGACGCATCGTCTCGTCGAATTCCCCCGCGGCCACGAAGACCCATCGCCTGATGGCGCCGAGCCCCGCCCAGAAGGTCTCCGCTTCGCCGCGGGCCTGGGTGTGTATCCGGTGGTGGAGCAGGTTCCGGTACTGCGACACCAGGCCGCGGGCGCGCGGTGCAGCGTCATACGCCCCGAAGACCCCGGCGATCCCGGCGTCGGCGCGGAAGGCATCGTCCAAGCGGCGCAGCGTATCCCCGTGCACGGAGACGTCGGCATCGATGAACACCAGGATATCGCCGCGGGAATGGCGGACTCCGCGGTTGCGCGCCGCCGCGGGGCCGCGGCTCTCGGGCTGCCGCAGCACGACATCGGCGAAGCGCG
>DATLHD010000333.1:0-3269 GCA_035540075.1 Gemmatimonadales bacterium | reverse complement strand
CGCGACCTCCTGGCGCAGCGCGGCCAGCACGTCAGCGGGGAGCAACGGCTCGACGGTGGGGACCAGCCATTCGTCCAGAAACTGCATCAAGTGGCTCGGGGAAGTTGCGGAGTGTGGAAATGTACCCGGGACCACGGGTTGGGCGCCATCACAATATCCCCCACCAGTCCCGATTCACGTCGAGACTGATCCCCACGTCGCCGCTCCGGAGGCCGACGCCGACCTCGAGGCGGAGCAGGCCCATGAGCCACTCCGCTGCCAGACCGGCGACCGGCCGGACACCGTCCGTCTCCACGTACGGCAGTCCCTGGAGGGGGCGCTCAGCCCAGCCGGCCGCCAGGAACGGCGCGAGGATCAGATGTCTCCCTGTGCTGGTGAAGGATCCCAGCGGAAGGGCCGGCACCGGCACCTCCAACCGCCATTCGGTTTGCGCCACCGCCATGGATCTGCCGCCGTACGCCCGAAAGGGCTCACCCAACAGCGTCCCCCTGCCACCGAGGGCGAAGCTTCGGTAGGCGGGGAGCCCACTCGTGCCGGCTCCAGCGTACGCTCGAGTGAGCAGACGGCCGGGACCGGCGCCGGTGAGCCAGCGGCCCTCGGCGGCGGCTCGGAAGTACGCGTCGCCGCCCTCTCCGTCCCCGTCTCCCGTCTCGAGGGAGAGCCGTCCCTGGAGGTCGCTCTCCACGGCCATGCCGCCACTCGCCCGCTCGAGCGACGCTCGCACGACGCGGACGGTGCCGGCGCCGAGCGGAGGGTTCGGCCGGTAGGTGCCGTTAGCCGGCGTCGCCTCGACGCCGACGCTGTGGCTCTCCTCCACCCCGAGCTGAAGCTCGACCGACGTGCGGCCGTCGAGCCGGTGACGGACCCCCGCGGTCGCCGCATCGAGCAGGACGTAGTCGCCGTAATCGTCGCCCGCTTCCTGGGCGAGCAGGGAGTTGAGGATCGGCGAAATCACCGGGAAGTCGGCGAAGTCGCGGATCTGCCGCTCGGCGCCGAGGGAGAGCTGAGTGGCGCCCGTCCCGGCGAGCAGCGTGAGGCCGCCGGTGACGCGCTCGTCCGAGGTGCCGTAGCCGATCCGCGGCCGGAGACTGAACCGCCCGCCGATGCCGATCGTGCCACCGAAGCCGAGCGCGAGGCCCTGCACCCGGTTCACCCGAACGAGGTCGCTCAGCGAGCCGGTCGCGAGCCGGGTCGAGGGAAGGCCGCCCAGGGCCCGAGCGCCGGCGATTCGCTCGACCTCGACCCGGAGCGCGTCCATGTCCTGTTGGTTGATCGGCGCGGCGACACCCGCGATCGCGTCCGAGAGTGGCCGGTCCCAACCCGAATCGCCGGGCTGGGGTTGCACCAGTCCGCCAATGGCCGGGCCTGCCAACACCTCCGGCGGAATCTTCAGGTTCAGGTCGTAGCCCTCGATCTCCCAGCGGCCCCGGATGATGCCGCGCGCCGGAAAGTCGAGGAAGCTGGCCCGACGCCGGATCTCGATCTCCTGCCGGTAAGGAAGCCACCAGCGCCCCTCGAAGCGGGCGTTCTCGAGCGCGATGGTGATGTCCTCGAGCTGCCGGTCGAGGTACGCCGACGGAGTGAAGCTGAAGCGGAAGCGGACCAGCTCGGCGGTCTCGATGTCGATGAACATCGTCCCCACGATGAGGGGACGCTCGAAGGAGCGGGGCCGGACCTGCACCTCGCGCACCGTGACCTCGCCGCCGCCGGTGCGAATAGTGAGCGAGTCGCCGAGCGCGTAGTCATACAGCGCCAAGCCGGCCCGCGAGAGCGGATGGATCGCGTCGCGCACCTCGTCGCCCTCGCCGATCCGGATCAGGTCGCCGAAGTTGTTGGTGACGATGCCGAGGTGGTCGCGGTGGTACTCGATGTCGGTCGGAAGGAAGGCGCCGTCGCGCCACCCGAGCACCACCTGCTTGCTGTGGTTGGGGGCCTGCCAATACACTTCCACGTCCAGCTCGTCCGCCTTGACCAGCCGGGGCGGCTCGGTCAGCCCCTCGCCGACCTGCGCCAGGAAAAAAACGAACCCGTGGGCGCGCGTTCGATAGCTCAGCAGCATCGAGTCGGCCTGCACCGCGACTCGCTGGTCCACCGCCCGGCGCACCAGCGCGACCGCCTCGGGCGCGTCCCAGCCCTGCGCCGCGAGCGGCGGCGCGCAGGCAGGCAGTAGCGCGCCGATCGCACGAAGGCACCGCAACACTCTCACCGTGAACCTCTCACCGCCAGGGAGTCGATGGCCGGAATATTCCGGGGGCTCTGGGGACGAGCAAGCTGGCTCTGTCTCGCGGTCGCCGCCTGCGGCGGAGCGCGCTCGCCGGCCGGCAAGGACAAGACGCCCGCCGCCGAGACCCGGACGATCCCCCTGGCCGAGGCCATCGTGCTGGAGACATCGGGTCCCCCGCCCTCCGACACCGTGGTGACGTTCACGGCCGGCGAGCCCCGCGTCATCGTCGTCCGCCACGGGCCGCCGGAGTCCATCGCCTTCGCCGAGCTCAGCTTCCCCGCCGCGGCCTTCGCGGAGCGGGGGCGCGAGGTGCGGGTGGAGGTGCGGCCGCGCCCAGGCGTGTACGGGCTGGACGTCGCCACCAGCTTCCCGGTTCGCGACAGTGCCACCATCGCGTTCAAATATGCCCGGTACTTCGCCGCCCCGAGCCGGGCGCGCACAGCGTACGGCTCCGACCTCGCCTACGAGCGTGCGCTCGCGGTCGGCCGGGTGCGGCGGCCTGAAGGCCTGGTGGCCCTGCTGCCCTCGACGCGTCCCTTCCCGGACGTGCTCCAGGCGCCGTTGCCCGTGGCCGGGACCTACCTGGTGGCGGCGCCACAATGAGCCAGGGCTTCGATCGCTTCGTCGAGCAGGCCCGGCTCGCCGGCGGGATCGTGCCGGTGACCCGCCAGGTCGTGCTCGACGGCGATACCCCGGTGACGGCATTTACCAAGCTGCACCGCGGACGCTGGGGCTTTCTCCTGGAGTCGCTGGAGGGAGGGGAGCGCTGGGCGCGCTACACCTTCCTCGCGACCGAGCCCCGGGAGGTGTTCCGCTACCGGGGTCGCGAGTGCGCGCGTTGGACGCCGGGCGACCAGTGGCGCGTGGTCGAGACCGACCTCCCGCCGCTCGAGCACCTCGGGCACACCATGCGGCGCCACCCGCCGGTGGTGGTGCCCGGGCTCCCGCGTTTCACCGGTGGCGCGGTGGGCTTCTGGGGCTACGACGTCGTCCGCACCATCGAGTCCCTGCCCGACGCTCCGCCCGATGACCGGGATCTGCCCGA
>DATLHD010000332.1:0-8426 GCA_035540075.1 Gemmatimonadales bacterium | reverse complement strand
CGACCTCGTGGCGCCCAGCCGAAGGTCTCACGTCCCGCGAGATAGTCCCGCACCGGCCGTTCGCCCGACAAGGAGCCGTCCCCATCGGTGTCGGTGAGCAGGACCCAGCCGTCGGTCGCCTTGACGACGACCAGCGGCAGGGAGTCCGCCGCGTCGCCGTCACCGTTCACATCCGACGCTGGAGGGGCGCCGAGGGCCGGCTCGGCGAGCGAGCCACCGTAGTAGGGTCCCGCGATGTTCAGCGACCGAACTCGACTGAACCCGGCGAGCTTCCGGCCCGAGACGACGACGGTATCGCCCCGAGGCACTACCCTGCCGAGCGACACCCTTCCCTCGCCCGAGAAGTCCCGCATGTCCACGATCTTGGGCTCACCCGTCGTGCAGGTGACGAGCCCCGGTACCCCCGGGTCGACGCCGGTATCGAGGATGGCGATCAGCACTCCGCGGCCGTCATACGTCGGATGCTCACCCACGAACTCGTCCGCGCCGGTACTTGCGACCGGCATCCACCCGTGAGCGTACGCGACCTCCGGTGGGGCAATGCGCTCGACCGGCTCCTCCGGCGGTGCCGGCGGCTTGACCGGTTGCGCGGCCGAGGCATCCGACGGTGCGACTGGAGGAGGGGCCGGCGGCTCGCGGTGGGACGGGGCGCAGGCCAGCACCAGGAGCGAGGCCAGCCAGCCGATGCGGGGCATGGCTTAGCGGGCGGAGCCCGCGTCCAGCGGCGGCAGGACGAAGGGACCCAGGTGCGGCCCGGCGTAGCTGGCGCACACCTTGAGCGCGAAGGCGAGCAGCTGCCGGGTTTCCTCCGGCGTCACGATAGCATCCACGTGCCCGCGTGCAGCCGCGTGTCGCGCGTCGAGCTGGGCCTCGTAGTCGGCGCGCATGGACTCGATCGCCCGCTGCACCTCGGGCGCGACCTCGCGCTTCTCCCGCTGGGCCCGCTCGATCTCGGGCCCATGCACCGCCATCACCGCCGACTCGCCCTCCATCACCCCCATGCGCCCGGTGGGCCAGGAGAAGATGAAGTCGGGATCGAACCCCTGCCCCGCCATCGCGTAGTAGCCCGCGCCCGAGGCATGGTTCACCGTCAGCACCAGCTTGGGCACCAGGGCCGTCGCCATCGCCTCGACGAAGTGCGCACCGGCGCGGATGATCCCCGACTGCTCCGCCTCGGAACCCACCATGAACCCGCTCACGTCCTGCACGAAGAGGATCGGGAGACGCTCCCGGCTCGCGGTGTCGATGAAGTAGGCGACCTTCTCCGCGCTGCCGGTGTAGAGGATGCCGCCGAACCGCGGCCGCTCACCCGGCTGACCCTTGATCACGCCGCGCTGATTGGCGATCACCGCGATCGGACGGCCGCCGATGTGCGCGTGCCCGCAGATCATCTCCTTCGCCACCTCCGGCTGGAACTCGTCCAGCGCGCCCGCGTCCAGCAGGCACCCGAGCACGTGGCGCATGTCGTAGGAGAGCCGGTGATCGTGCGGGAGAATGTCGTAGAGATCGGTGACCGGGCGCGCGGGCGGACGCTCGGCGAGCACCCGGTGGCTCACGCCTTCGGTCCGCGGCAGCCGGCCGATGTATTCGCGGATCCGCCGGAGACACTCGCGGTCGTCCGCCGCCCGGTAATGGGCGACAGCGCTGAGCTCGGTGTGGGTGCGGGCCCCGCCCAGCGATTCGGCGTCGATGGTCTGGCCGGTGGCGCCCTTCACCAGGTTCGGGCCACCCAGCCCCATGAAGCTGGTGCCCTCGACCATGAAGATCACGTCGGAGAGCGCCGGCAGATACGCGCCGCCCGCCACACAGCTCCCCATCACCGCGCTGATCTGCGGCACGTGGAGGTACCGGCGCATGATCGAGTTGTAGTAGAAGATCCGTGCCGCGCCGTACTGGCCGGGAAAGACGCCACCCTGATAGGGGAGGTTCACGCCGGCGCTGTCCACCAGATAGACGATCGGTATCCGCTGGCGCATCGCCACTTCCTGCGCCCGCAGAATCTTCCTGATCGTCTCCGGCCACCAGGAGCCCGCCTTCACGGTGGCGTCGTTCGCCACCACCACCGCCTCCCGCCCTTCGATTACCCCCACGCCGGTGATCACGCCGGCGCCCGGCGCCTGGCCAGTGTACTGGTCGTGGGCGACGAGGAGACCCAACTCGAGCCACGGCGTCCCCTGGTCGAGCAGCCCCTCCACCCGCTCCCGCGGCGCCAGCTTGCCCTGCTTGTGCATGCGGGCGACGCGCTCGGCGCCACCACCTTGGCGCAGGCGCTCGGCGAGGCGGCGATATTCGTCGCTCAGCTGCCGGAGCCGGCTCTCCTTGGACCGGGTCGAGGCGGT
Organism: Gemmatimonadales bacterium; assembly: GCA_035540075.1. Lineage (GTDB taxonomy): Bacteria > Gemmatimonadota > Gemmatimonadetes > Gemmatimonadales > GWC2-71-9 > CAVVWJ01. The sequence continues at coordinate 6,087 of DATLHD010000332.1, read as the reverse complement.
CACGCGATTCGCCTCAGTGCTCGAGATGCTTGACGGCCCATGCCTCGATGTACTCGATCAGATCGGACGTTCGCGTGCCCGGCCCGAACAGCCGGCCGATCCCCTGCTGCTGCAGCGCGGCCATGTCGTCGGCGGGAATGATGCCGCCACCGGTCACCAGGATGTCGGGCCGTCCAGCCTCGTCCAGCAGCCGTCGTACGCGGGGGAAGAGCGTCATGTGCGCGCCGGAGAGAATCGAGAGTCCGACCACGTCCACGTCTTCCTGCACCGCCGCGGTCGCGATCATCTCGGGCGTCTGGTGCAGCCCGGTGTACACCACTTCCATGCCCGCATCTCGCAGGGCGGCCGCCACCACCTTGGCGCCGCGATCGTGCCCGTCCAGCCCCGGCTTGGCCACCAGCACGCGGATGGGTCGGGGCAGCGAGGGTCGGGTGGCCGCCATCGTCAGGTCCGTCCTCCGGTGAGCAGGTCATCCGCCAAGGCGACGAGGGAATCGACGCGCCGACACTCCGGTCCGGGCTCGGCGGCAGCGGCAACAAGCAGAACGGCCTCGATCCCGGCCGCTCGCGCGCCCACCACATCCACGTCGTAGAGGTCCCCGACGTAGAGCGCCTCCTCCGGGCCGACGCCCAGAGCCGCCAGCGCGGCACGGAAGATAGCCGGATCGGGCTTCTCCACACCTACCAGCGTGGAGTCGAGTATCACGTCGAATCGATCGTCGATCCCGGCCGCCCTGAGCGCCTCTTCTACCCGACCGTCGCTGTTGGAGACGACGCCGAGCCGAAGACCTGCCGCCCGCAAGCGATCGAGCGCCTCTTCGGTTCCCGGCATGGTGCGGCACCAGAGATGCCATTCCTCGTGGAGTCGCCGAAGTGTCCGGGCCACCTCGTCCATCCGCCCGGCCGGTACGCCGGCCCCGGTGAAGAGCGCCTCCAGGTAGACCCTCGCGCGCTCCCGGTCGCTACGCCCAGCGGCCACACCGGCGGCACCCTCGACCGCCCGAATGGCCGAGCCGACCGAGCAGTCGAGCGCGGCGGCGGTGATGGAGACACCGAGCGCCGCGCCGACCTCCGAGGCCAAGCGCTCGTGGTCGAGGTAGATCAGCGTGTTGCCGGCGTCGAAGAGGACCGCCTTCAGCGACGCCGGCGAAGGGATAGGGGCGCTCAGCGGAAGCGCAGCAGGCCGGCGAGCCCTTCGATGGCGTCGCGCGCCTCTGGCTCGAACACGACGTTGACGTCCACGCCCTGCCGCAGGGCCTCTTCGATCGCGTCGTCCACCACATCGAGCACGGGAATCGGTTCGCCTTCGGCGCGGCAGTCGCGCTCGGTGAGGGCGAGCCGGCCGCTCCCGGAGCAGCGGAACCCCGGCTCGCCCGCGTCCGCGTGCACCAGGAGCGCGCGCACCTGGCCGCGGGAGAGGGCGCGCAGCGCCGGGGTCATCCCGTTCACGGACCACCCGCTCCCCAGCCCCTCCTGCATCTCGCGCACCAGGTTCCGTTCCTCGTCCCGCTCCCACGCCTCGCGAACGGCGAGCGTCGCCTCGTGCACCCGGGCGGGAGTCGCCTCCTTGGGATTGATCCGTGCGGTGCCGATCACCCGCTCGACGAGGTAGTTGTGGAGAAACGGCTCGACGGCCGCCGCGTCGCTTCCGGTCCCGGCGAGGACGATTCCGTGCGCGGGGTGGCGACGGTCGATGGTGAACAGCTCGCGGGCGATGGCCTCGAAGTGCCGCTGCTTCTCGGTCCGGATCCGGTTGTTGTAGGTGTGCTCGCCCCAGCCCGGGGGGCCGCGGTCGTCGCCCCGGAAGCGCTTGCCGCGGGTGCTGTCGGCACGGAGCCCAGGGAGCTCGACACTATCGTAGGCGGTGACCTCGAAGAATCTGGCCGCGGTGCGGTCGAACACGACCGTCAGGATCCGGCCGAACTCGTCCTCCACCGAGGCGAGCTCTCGAACCAGCGGCGCCGCGTCCACCGCGAGGCGCGACCGGTACACGAACGGCAGCGGCACCGCCTCGAAGAGCCCGATCGCCTCGCACGCGAAGAGCGCGATGCCCTGGGTGGACGGGAGGTTGTCCGAGTCCCGGAGAAGGACCTGCATCCGCTCGAGATCGCCGATCACTTCATTCTGGGCGGCGTGGTCGAGCCCGAGCCGGGGCAGCGCCTGGACCACTTCCTTCACCCGGTTCTTCAGCTTGATGAAGTACTTGCCGCGGCTCCGATCGCGGGGCTCCAGCTTCTGATAGCACGTGACCACCCGATGCCGTCCGGCGTCCACCGCGGCGAGCCGCTGCAGCCGAGCGCGCTCGGTGGCGCCGTCTCCCCGCGCCCGGTCAGAAGAAAACCGGCTCGCGATAGTTGCCATATATCTCCTCCAGGACGTGCCGGATCTCGAAGAGCGTGCAATACGCACGCGCACAGTCCAGCATCGCCGGGATGATGTTGCGATCTTCGGCCGCGGCGCTTCGGAGCGCCGCGAGTCGTTCGGTCACCAGCGCGGCGTCGCGGCTCTCCCGGAGCCGGGCCAGCCGCGCGTGCTGGGTCTGCTCCGCCTCGTCCCCGACCTTCAGGATCTCGAACGGGGGCTCCTCCTCCTCGACGAAGCGGTTCACGCCGACCACCGTCTTGCGCTGCTGCTCCACCTCGCTCTGGAACTGCATCGACGACCGGGCGATCTGCCGCTGGAACCAGCCGCCCTCAATAGCCTGGACCACACCGCCCTGGGCCTCGATCTCCGCGAACAGGCCCTCGGCCTCGCGCTCCAGCGCGTCGGTCAATGCTTCTACGTAATAGGAGCCGCCGAGCGGGTCGGCCACGTTGGGGACGCCGGTCTCGAATGCCAGGATCTGCTGGGTCCGGAGCGCGACGCGGACCGACTCCTCCGTCGGGAGCGCTAGCGTCTCGTCCAGCGCGTTGGTGTGGAGCGACTGGGTGCCGCCCAGCACCGCGGCCATGGCCTGGTAGGCCACCCGCACGATGTTGTTCTGCGGCTGCTGCGCGGTGAGTGTGACGCCCGCCGTCTGGCAGTGGAAGCGCATCTTCCAGCTCCGCTCGTCCCGGGCGCCGTAGCGGTCGCGCAGGTGCCGGGCCCAGATCCGCCGCGCGGCGCGGAGCTTGGCGATCTCCTCGAAGAAGTCGTTGTGGACGTCCCAGAAGAACGAGAGCCGCGGCGCGAACCGGTCCACGTGCAGCCCCCGCGCGAGCCCGTGCTCCACGTAGCAGAACCCGTTCGCGAGGGTGAAGGCGAGTTCCTGCGCGGCGGTCGCTCCCGCCTCCCGGATGTGATACCCCGAGATCGAGATCGTGTTCCAGTTCGGGGTGTGCTCCGCCGCCCACTCGAAGAGGTCCACGATGATCTTGAGCGCCGGCTCCGCCGGGAAGATCCAGGCGTGCTGCGCCATGTACTCTTTGAGGATGTCGTTCTGGATCGTCCCCTGGAGCCGGTCGATCGGCACACCCTGCTTCTCCGCCGCGGCGACGTAGAAGCAGAACAGCATCGCCGCGGGCCCGTTGATCGTCATCGAGGTGGAGACCTTGTCCAGCGGAATCCCCTCGAACAGGGTCTCCATGTCGGCCAGGCTGGAGATCGCGACCCCGCACTTCCCCACCTCGCCCTCGGAGCGGGGGTGGTCGGAGTCGAAGCCCATCAGTGTCGGGAAGTCGAAGGCGACCGACAGCCCCGTCTGTCCCCGCTCGAGCAGGAACTTGTAGCGCTCGTTGGTGTCCTCCGCCGTGCCGAACCCGGCGAACTGGCGCTTGGTCCACAGCTTCCCGCGGTACATCGTGGGATGGATGCCGCGGGTGAACGGGAACTCACCGGGCAGGCCCAGCGCCGCTTGAGGCTCGGCCGGCAGGTCGAGGGAAGTGTAGACCGACTCGACTTCGCGGCCCGACACGGACGTGAAGTCGGTATCGGTGCGAAGCGGCAGGCCCGCCGCTCTCGCCCGCCAGGCCGCCACCTCCGCCCGCAGGCGCTCGACTTCGCGCTCCAGCTCGGTTCCCCAGGTCGTCATAGCCGGGCACCCTGTTTGAGACTGTCCAGCACCTCGGTTGCCACGTCGTACGGACTCAGCGTCCCCTCCACCACCTGGTCGAGACGCTCGCTGATCATCTGCTCGGCCTGCGTCTCCCGCCACATCCAACGGCGCGCGGCGCGCTCCACCACCTCGCGGGTCCGTTCCAGCATCCGCTGGCGGCGCCGCTCCTCGAGCGAGCCGCTGCGCGCGAGCCACTGGTGGTGGCCGTCGAGCGCCGCGATGAGAACGTCGATGCCCTCACCCTTGACTGCCACGGTGAGCACCACCGGATGGTCCCAGGCATCAGACCGCCCCGGCTCGGCGGGTGTCGTGCCTCGGAGCCCCTCGCGGCCGTGGTGCGCCGGCATGTTGCGGTAGGCGTTCCCCCGCCGGATGCCCAGGGTGATCTCGATCTCGCGGCGGAGCTTGTCGGCTCCCGGGCGGTCGGCCTTGTTGATCGCGAAGATGTCCGCCGCCTCCATCACGCCGGACTTGAGCGTCTGAATGCCGTCGCCCGACTCGGGGACGAGCACGAGCACGGTGCTGTCGGCCATTCGGGCGACGTCGAGCTCCGACTGACCCACGCCCACCGTCTCGATGAGGATCCGATCGAAGCGGGCGGCGTCGAGCAGGTCCGAGACCTCGCGCGTGCTGGTGGAGAGCCCGCCGAGGGAGCCGCGGGTCGCCATCGAGCGGATATACACGCCGTCGTCCAGCGCGACGGATTCCATGCGGATGCGGTCGCCCAGGAGGGCGCCGCCGGTGAAGGGGCTGGTGGGGTCCACCGCGACCACGCCGACGCGGAGACCGGCGGCGCGGTAGGCGAGGACCAGGCGCTCGACCAGCGTCGATTTGCCGGCTCCCGGCGGACCGGTGATGCCGATCCGGCGGGCGCGGCCGAGGCTGCGGTGGACCCCAGCGAGCAACCGCTCGAATCCCGGCCGGCCGTTCTCGACCGCCGAGATCGCCCGCGCCAGCGCGGCCGTCTTACCGGCCGTGAGGTCCGCGAGCAAGAGGTCGGGATCCATGCCGAAAAGTCGCCCCGGGCCCGAGGTCAGGCAAGTTGAACTGGCCTAGGCCGGCGCGGGCTGCAAACGCTGGCGCGCCGCCTCCAGCGCCTCGTCGATGTTCCCGAACAGATTCTCGTCGCCGATCTCGTCCAGCAGGCCCGACCGTCCCAGCGCGATAAGCGGCTGGGAGTGCACGTCGCTCAGGACCACTTCGGTACCCTGCTTCCGGGTGCGGCGGACAAGTTCCTTGAGCGCGTGCATGGCGGTGGAGTCGATGGCCGGCACGTGACGCATCCGGATCACCAGAATCCGCGGCTTCCGCGAGACTTCGCCCAGCGTTTGCTTGAACTTCTCCGCCGCGCCGAAGAAGAAGGGCCCGTTGATCTCGTAGACCTCCACGTCCGGCGGAATCTGCCGGCGGTAGATCGCCCCCCGGTCGTCGCCCGAGGGCGCGCCGGTCTCCTCGAACTCCTCCCGCAGGATGCTGATGTTGGTGACCTCGGACATCCGCTTCATGAAGAGGAACGCCGCCAGCACCATGCCAACGCCGATCCCGACCGTCAGGTCCACCAGCAGTGTCAGCAGGAAGGTGGTGATCATGACCAGCGCATCGCTCTTGGGCGCGTGCAGTTCGCTGACGAATACCCGCCACTCGCTCAGATGATACGCCACCACGAGTACGATGCCCGCGAGCACCGCGAGCGGAATGAGCTCCGCCCAGCGACCGAAGAAGAGGGTGATGAGCAGCAGGGTGAGGGCGTGCACCATGCCGGCGACCGGTGTGCGGCCGCCGCTCTTGATGTTGGTCGCCGTCCGGGCGATCGCCCCGGTCGCCGGCATGCCGCCGAAGAGCGGCGAGACGATGTTCGCGACGCCCTGCGCCACCAGCTCCATGTTGGAGCGATGCCGCCCGCCGATCATGCCATCGGCCACGACGGCCGACAGGAGCGACTCGATTGCGCCCAGCGTGGCGATCGCGAGCGCGGGGCCCACCAGCTCCCGGAGCTCGGCGAAGGAGATCGACGGCAGGGCCGGCGACGGCAGTGAGGACGGGATGTGGCCGAAC
>DATLHD010000331.1:0-3012 GCA_035540075.1 Gemmatimonadales bacterium | reverse complement strand
CTGGGCCCGGAGGTGGTCAGCCGCTGATCAGGTGCCGTCGGAGCTTGGTCATCCGGCGCCGAACAGAGCCGTCGTGGATGCGCTCGCCGATCCGCACCACCGTGCCGCCGAGGATCTCGGGGTCCACGCGGAACGCCGCGATGACCTCCTTGCCCAGCTCACGGCTCAGGGCGTCCTGAATCTCGCGCTGGAGCGCGGGATCGGCCGGACGCGCCAGGGTGACGCCGGCGCGGATGCGGTTGTGCTTGATATCGAGCAGCGCCAGGTACTCCCCGGAGATCTCGCGGAGGAACCGGTGCCGCCCCCGCTTCAACAGCGCCTGGAGAAACAGCACGAACTCGCGCGGCGCACCCTTGAGCGCGGCGCCGAGCAGCCGGATCTTCTCCGCCTTCGGCACCCGCGGGGACATGAGGACGCTCTGCACCTCGGGCGTGGTCTCCACCGCGCCCGCCAAGGCGTCGAGCAGCTCCGCGTACCGATCCGCATTGCCGCTCCGCTCGCCGAGCTCGAACAGCGCCTCGGCGTAGTTGCGGGCGATCGTCGTCGCGCTCACCGCTTCTCGTCCAGGGTGGCGAGGAACTCGAGCACCAGCTTGCGGTCGGTCTCACCGTCGAGGCGCTTCTCGATCAGCCGGGAGGCTGCGGCGAGGGAGAGATCCACCGCCTCGCGTCGAAGCTCCTCCACCGCGCGGTCGCGCTCCGCGCCGATCTCGCGCCGGGCCCGGGCCAGCAGATCCTCCTGCTCCTGCCGGGTCTTCTCCATCGCCAGCGCGCGCTCCTTTTCCGCGATCCCGCGGGCTTCCACGATCATGCCGTGCGCCCGGGACTGGGCGTCGGCGATCAGCTTCTGGTGCTCGGCCAGGAGCGCCGCCGCCTGCTCCCGGTCGCGCGCGGCCTCGGCGAGCTGCCGCTCGAGCGCCTGTTCCCGCGCCTCCACGGCACCCAGAATCGCCGGCCAGGCGAACCGCTTCAGGATCAGGAGCAGCAGCAGGAAGATGAAGACGGTCCAGACCATCAGCCCGCCGTCGACGGTGAGTGGGCCGGACGCGTGCTCTTGGGCCGCGGGGGCGTGTTCCTGGATGGCGAGCAGTGTCAGCATGCGAGCTCCGACGAGGAGCGATCAGCTTCAGCGATCAGCCATCAGTCAAGCACACCTCGCCCCCGGTGTGCCTGGCTGATAGCAGATAGCTGATAGTTGACGGCTCAGTACGTGATTTTCCCCTGAATCAGGAACGCGATCACCGCCACGAACAGCGCCACGCCTTCCACCAGCGCGGCCGCGATGATCATCGCCGTCTGGATCCGTGCCGTGGCGTCGGGCTGCCGGGCGATGCCCTCGGTCGCCCGTCCACCGATCTGGCCGATGCCGATGCCTGCGCCCACGACGGCGAGTCCGGCGGCGAGACCGGCGCCGATGAGGCCGTAGCCCTTGTCGGCCCCGGCCGAGGCGGCCTGAAGCATGGGAAGAATGTCCAGCATGTGTTGCTCCTCAGCTCAACGGAAGATCCGGAGTCGGTTGCGCCCGCCGCGCGTGGATCGCCTCTCCCGGAGCGATCTCGCCTCGGTGACCCGCCGGCGCCCGCCGGCTCGAGGCCGGTGAGCAGCGGGCATCGTCCGCCGGACGGCGGACTACTTGGCCGACGCCGCGCGGGCGCGCGGGGCGTCGGGGTGAGTCTTAGTGCTCCGCCCGCATCAGCCCGATGAACACGCTGGTGAGCAGCGTGAACACGAAAGCCTGCAGGAACGCGACGAACAGCTCCAGGATCATGACACCGGTCGCCAGCACCGAGGCGCCGAGCCCGACCGCGTAGCTCTTGAACAGGAAGGTGAGCCCGATCAGCGCCAGCACCAGCACGTGCCCCGAGGTCATGTTGGCGAAGAGCCGAACCGCCAGAGCGAACGGCTTCGCCAGCTTGCCGATCAGCTCGATCGGCGTCATGACCGCCAGCAGCACCACCTTGAGGATGGTGCCGCCGATGCCGCCCGGCAGGCCGGACGGCAGATAGAAGATGGTCTGCAGGTATCCCTTCGGGCCCAACGTCTGCATGCCGGTCACTTCGATCACCAGGAACGCCATCACCGCGAGTGCCGCGGTCACCGCGATATTGCCGGTCGCGGTGGCGCCCCAGGGCAGCAGGCCCAGCAGGTTCATCGCCAGGATGAAGAAGAACAGCGTCAGCAGGTACGGCGCGTATCCTTCACCGTGGTGGCCCACGTTGGGCAGCACCACCTCCTGTCGGATGTAGAGCGCCAGCGCCTCCATCGAGCCGGCGAATCCCTTGGCCGGCCGGCCCCGCGCCTGCTCCCGCGCGATGGTGCGCGCGCTCAGCAGGAAGACCAGCGCCACCAGGATCGCCGCGAGCAGCATGTAGACCAGGTGCTTGGTGGGCGAGAGATCGAGGGTGATCCCGCCGAGGTGAATCGGTTCCCACCGGGGCAGGTGCACCAGACCGAACGGGGTTTCGAGCTCGTGCGAGTTCCCGATGTGGTGCACGATGTCGATCTGGTTCTCGGACGCCTCCTGCTGCGACGTCGGCGCGACCTCGTCGCGAACCACATCCGCGGTGGTGCCGTGCTCCTGTGCAGCCAGGCTGCCGCCCGCACCTAGCGCTGCCAGCGTGAGCGCCACGGCGACCATGGTACGGAGTGAAGTGAGGGACCACCGTCCGAAACCCGTCATCGCTCGCCTTTCCGCGAGTATTCTCCCATTGCCACCACCCCCTCCACCAGCAGCAGCCCGACCAGCACACTCACCATCGTCACCAACATGGGCGAGGCCAGTCGGTCCGGTGTCCCCATCAGCGCGAAGGCGGCCACGGCCAGCACTCCGAAGCGCGCCAGCATCCCCAGGCCCCACACCAGGAAGAACTGTTCGGTGCCGATCGCCTTGAGGGTCCACCAACCGAGGGGCGCCTGAAGCAGCAGGCCGGCGCCGAGCCCCCACACGATACCGCCGCGCCACTCCGAGGGCGAGGCGGCCATGGCCACCAGTCCGCCGGCGCCCACCGCCGCC
>DATLHD010000330.1:0-21400 GCA_035540075.1 Gemmatimonadales bacterium | reverse complement strand
GGCTCCCGGCTGGTGACCGCTCCGGCCGGCGCGCTGGATCAGGCGCCCGACGCTCTTGGGGCTCCCGACCTGGAGCACGCGGTCCACCGGCGTGAAGTCCACGCCCAGGTCGAGCGTCGAAGTGCACACGACGCAGCGGAGCCTGCCTTCACGGAGTCCGTCCTCCACCCACTCGCGGGTGTCGCGGTCCATCGAGCCGTGATGCAGGGCGAGAATGCCGGCCCAGTCGGGTCGCGCCGCCAGCATCGCCTGGAACCAGATCTCGGCGGTGGCGCGGGTGTTGGTGAAGACGAGCGCGGTCTCGCCCTCCTCGACCGCGGTGACCACCTCGGGCAATAGCCGCAGGCCGATCTGCCCCGACCAGGGAAAGCGCTCCATGGACACGGGAATGAGCGCGTCGACCTCCAGCGCCTTGGGCACCAGCCCCTGGAAGATTCCGCCCGGCCGCGGCCGGCCTTCGCCCTCCATGCCGAGCAGCGCGTCGCGCGCGGTATCGAGGTTGCCGAGCGTGGCGGAGATACCCAGCGTGCGGAGGCCCGGACGAAAACGACGGAGACGTGCGAGACAGAGCTCGGTCTGCACGCCCCGCTTCGACGCCATCAGCTCATGCCACTCGTCCACGACCACAAGCTCGAGGTGGTCGAACAGGGTGGCGGCATCGTCGCGGGTGAGGAGGAGAGAGAGGCTTTCGGGTGTGGTCACCAGCGCCGTAGGCAGGCGCTCACGCTGTCGCGCTCGCACCCGCGCGGGCGTGTCGCCGGTGCGGGACTCGACGCTCCAGGGAAGCCCCAGATCCTCGACCGGTGCGCGGAGCGCGGCCTCGGTGTCGCCGGCGAGTGCGCGCAGCGGGGTCAGCCACAGCACCCTGAGCGGTGCAGGCTGCTGCCGCCGCGCGGGGGGATAGTCGCGGAGCCACTCGAGCACGGGTCCCATCCACGCGGCGTAGGTCTTGCCTGTCCCGGTGGCCGCGTGGATCAATCCGCTCTCCCCGGCGAGGTAGGCGCGCCAGACGTCTTCCTGGAACGGGAACGGCTCCCAGTCGTGCCGCGCAAACCACTCGCGAACACAGTCGATCGGCTCGCGGCCGTCGCACTCCACCACCCGCGCCGGGCGCCGTCTCGGTTTCGGCTCCGGAGGCGGCTCCTGCGCGCTGTGCTCCCGCCGCCGGGCCGCTCGTGCCCGCCGGAGGTCCACCGCGAGCGCGGAGCCGCCCTTGCGCCCGCCGCTCTCAGTCACCGCCGCCGATGGCGCGGAGGTAACGCCGAGCGGAATAGCGGACGGCCGCTTTCCCGGCTTCGCGCACGTTCTTCCCGGTCCAGCCGCCGTAGATCTGCTCGAACTCGAACGGCTCCACGGCGGCGACGATTCGCTGGACGGCGACCGCACCGAGCGGGATCAGGTTGGGGTAGCTGTACATGAAGCTGACGGTGCGGCGGTCCTGCGCTACCATGATGGTGTCGCCGCTCAGGAGGGCGCCGAGCCCGTCCGCGCCATCGGCCCAGTGAAGGGCAGTGCTGCCGGCGAAGTGGCCGCCGCAATGGATCAGCGTCAGTCCGGGCTCGACCTCGAGGGCGCCGCCGCCCCAGTAGCGGATGGCGGGATCGTCGCGCATGACCCAGGCCCGATCAGCCTCGTGCAGGTAGACCGGGATGCCGCCCAGCGCTCGGCTCCACTCGACCATCGCGGAATAGAAATGCGGATGGGACACGGCCATCGCGCGGGCGCCGCCGAGCTGGCGCACCTTGGAGACCGCCGCCTCATCCACCAGGCTGGTGCAGTCCCAGATGAAGCCGCCCCCGGCGGTGCGGAGGTGCAGCGCCCGCTGCCCGATCGCGAACGCGGGCTCGATGCCGATGCCGGTGAGTCCCGACCCCTCGGGCTCGATGCGGCTCCGGTGGTCGCGGCGAAGCTCCTCGAGGGTGGTCCACTGCTGTCCCTGCCAACCGATGAACTGACGTTCCTCGGAGCAGATCACGCACGACTGGGGTGGGACTTCCGAGTCACCGTATTGCACCCCGCAGGTCGTGCACATGAAGTTCGGCATGCCGGAAAGTACACTTCCCGAGAGGGCGGCATTCGGCCGCTCGGAGGAGGACATCATGGCGGTCTGCGAAGTCTGCGGCAACGACTACCACCTGGCATTTCAGGTGACGGCCGCGGGTCACACCCATACGTTCGACAGCTTCGAGTGCGCGATCCACGCGCTGGCCCCGGTCTGCAATCATTGCGGCTGTAAGATCGTCGGGCACGGGATCGAGGCGAAGGGCGCGTTCTACTGCTGCGCGCACTGCGCGCGGAAGGAAGGAGTCACCGCGGTCGCGGATCACGCTTGATTGTCATCCCAAGCGGAGCGAGGGATCCTGCACGGGCTGGCGGGATCTCTCGCTTCGCTCGGGATGACAGTCATGCTCGGGATGACAGTCACGCTCCCGATGACAGCAGTGACCTCACGCTAGCCAGCGTATCCGCCTCCTCCGGCCGCTTGTCCGTCCGCCACCGCGCGATCCGGGGAAAGCGCACCGCGAGCCCCGATTTGTGCCGTGACGACGGCTGGATGCCCTCGAACGCCAGCTCGAACACCAGCTCGGGTCGGACCACGCGCACCGGGCCATGCTTCTCGACCGTGTTCCGCCGCACGAAGCTGTCCACCTTCCGGATCTCCGCGTCTGTCAGTCCCGAGTAGGCCTTGGCGAACGCCACCAGCCGGTCGCCGTCCCATACGCCGAAGGTGTAGTCGGTGAAGAGCCCGGCCCGGCGCCCACTCCCCGCCTGCGCGTACATCAGCACGGCATCCACGGCGTAGGGCTCGACCTTCCATTTCCACCAGTCGCCCTTGCGCCGCCCAACGCCGTAGCCGCTGCTCAGCCGCTTGAGCATCAGGCCCTCCGCGCCCGGGAGTTGGGCGCGTTCCCGCGCCACACCGAGCGCAACCCAATCGTCGGCCTGCACGGCGGGGGAGAGCGCCAGCCGTCCAGCCGTCGCCGTCGCGGCGAGCAGCTCGGCCAGTCGGCGCCGGCGCTCCTCGAGCGGGAGCGGCCTCTGGTCCTCGCCGTTCTGCTCCAGGAGGTCGTAGGCAACGAGGGCGACCGGCACCTCGTCGAGCACCTTGCGGGTCAAGGTCTTCCGACCGATGCGACGCTGCAGCTGCGCGAACGGCAGCGGCCGATCGCCGGCCCAAGGCAGCAGCTCGCCATCGATGACGGTCCCTTCGGGCAGCAACGCGGCCGGCTCTTCGACCTCGGGAAACCGGCCGTTCAGCAGCTCGTCGCCGCGCGACCAGAGGAAGGTCCGGCCCGACCGCCGGATCAGCTGCGAGCGGATGCCGTCCCACTTCCACTCCGCGATCCACTCCGACGCCGGGCCGAGGCCATCGACCGGAGCTTCCAGCGGGTAGGCCAGGAAGAACGGATAGGGCTGGCTCATGTCGGTGTCGCGGACATCCTCGGCGCAGAGGCGGGTGAAGAACTCCGCCGTGGGCTCCCATCCGCCGGTCAGGCGGTGGGCGATCGCTCCTTCCGGGACGCCGGTTGAGAGCGAGAGCGCCCGCTCCACCAGGCCTCCCGACACGCCCACGCGGAAAGCGCCGGTGATCAGCTTGTTCCACACGAAACGCTCCCGCCGGTCGAGTTCGTGCCACGCGCGCAGCATCTCCTCGCGCTGCACCGCCTCGTCCTGCCCGCGCAACGGCAGGAGGCGTTGCTCCACCCAGTAGCTCAGGCCCCGGTCGTCCGACCCACCGGTGTCGGTCAGGAGCAAGGTGATGGTCTCCGCGAGGTCGCCCACGGCGGCGTAACTCTCCTCGAACAGCCAGGCCGGGATTCCAGCGGCCTCCGACGCCCAGGCCGCGAGCTTGGGCGCCGACACCAGCCGCTTGGGTCGACGGCCGATCAGGAAATGCACCGCCCAGGCCGCCTCGGCCGGCGGCGCGGTCCGGAAGTACTCCGCCAGCGCCGCGACCTTTTCACCAGTCGCCGTGGTCTCGTCGAGGGTGGTGTAGAGCCGGGCGAAGTCCCTCACTCGGTCGCTCCCGACTCGTCCCCGCCGGTCGCATCGTCGTCCTGCTCGCCTTCGAACCGGGTCTGCACCGCCTGGGCGTCGAGCCCCCGCTCGCGGAGCCAGCGCACCACGGGCGCGGTGAATCCGTGGGTGACCCACACCCGCGTAGCGCCGGTGGCCTCGACAGCGGCCATGAGGGCCGGCCAGTCCACGTGATCCGAGAGCGGGAAGCCTCGATCGAGCGATCGCCGCCGCCGCGTGCCGCGGATCAGCATCCACCCCGAGGCGAAAGCTGTGGATTGGGGTCTGAACCGGCGGGTCCACACCGAGCCGCCCGCGGAAGGCGGCGCGACGATGATGGCGCGCGACCAGTCGGTGCGACGGTCCACCGCGCCGGCATGTGTCGTCGGCGGCAATACCACGCCGGCCGCTCGATACACGGCGGTCATCCGCTCCACCGCGCCGTGGGTGAGGATCGGCCCGATGCCGGGATCCAGACCGGCGATCAGTCGCTGCGCCTTGCCCAGGGCATAGCCGTACAACAGACTCGCCTTGCCGGCCGCCTGATTGGCGCGCCACCAGTCATTGATCTCCGTGAGGACGTCGTGCTGCGGGGGCCAACGGTAGATCGGCAGGCCGAAGGTGGACTCGGTGACGAACGTGTGGCAGCGCAGCGGCTCGAAGGGCGTCGTGGTGGGATCGGGATCGGTCTTGTAGTCGCCGGAGACGACCCACACCTCGCCACCGAGCTCGAGGCGGATCTGGGCGGAGCCCAGGATGTGGCCGGCGGGATGGAAGGAGACGCGGACGCCGCGGATCGTGGCGGGCTCGCCCCATGGCAGGCCACTCACCTTGGCCTCGGGCGCCAGGCGACTCCGGAGCACGCCGAGACCTTCGCTGCTGGTGAGGTAGGCGCGGCAGCCCCAGGCCACGTGGTCCCCGTGGGCGTGGGTCACCACTGCGCGGTCCACCGCGCCCCAGGGATCCACGAAGAAGTCGCCGGCCTCGCAATACAGGCCGCGGTCCGTCAGGCGGAGTAGCATCACGCGTCCGGGCGGGTCCGGCTCAGCGGCGCTCGATCACCCCGCAGACCAGCCGGGCGCCGGAGTTGCCGCTGGGGTCCGTCGTCTCGTCGTCGGGATCGGCGTGGATCACGAGCGAGTGCTGCTGGGTGCCGAGCATGGAGCCGGGACTTGGGGCCAGGAGGGTCGAAGAGACCGTCAGGGCCGTGTCGGCGCTGCCGTCCTCCTCCACCATCAGGTTCGGCAGGTCGCCAGCGTGCGGCCCCTCCGAGTTCCTGCTGCCGTGCTGCTTGGAGCCGGGATTGAAGTGGCTGCCGGCCGACTGGAAGTCCGGCGTCGTGCAGCTGCCGTTCTCGTGGATGTGCATGCCGTGCAGGCCGGGCTCGAGCCCCGTGACGCTGATCGTCAGTCGCCCGGTTCCTCCCGAATCGGAAAAGGTAGCGACGCCGACCCTGGCCCCGGTGGAATCCACCAGGCTCGCGGTTGCGGTGGGCTCTTCCAGCGTGGTCCCGCCGGGGCCACGGGGCTGGCCGCCTCCGCAGCCGGAGATTGCGCCGGCCGCCAGCAGTGCGGCGAAGCGATAGTCCTGCATTTGTCGATCTCCTCTACCACTGCACCGAGCGGCGGCTGCTAGCGCTTCCGCCGCTCGTAGGTTCCCATGGTGACGGCGCGCGCGAGGATGTGGCCCTCCATCGCCGACTCGAGGTCCGAGCGATTCACTCCGGGCGGCATGTTCAGGGCCGAATCCAGCGCGAAGAGCCGGAAGTAATACCGGTGCGGGCTCCCGGGCGGCGGGCAGGGACCGGCATAGCCGATGTCCCCACCGTCATTGATGCCCTGGCGAGCCCCGGAAGGCAGCTCCGGTCTTCGCGGCACGCCTTCGCCCAACTCTATGGCGTCCGCCGGGAGATTCCACAGGAGCCAGTGGACCCAGGTGCCCCGGGGGGCGTCGGGGTCGTCGCAGATGAGGGCGAAGCTTCTGGTGTCCACCGGTATCCCGGTCCAGGCGAGCTGAGGAGAGAGATTGTCTCCCTCGCACGTGTGACGGCCGGGGACGGTCGTGCCCTCCGCGAAAGCGGCGCTACTGAGGACGAGCCGGGAGGTCGGGGAGTCGTCACGGGGTGCGGTCATTCTCACTGTCCTCCGGCCTTGAGCCACAGGCGTGCTGCGGCGATCACCATGAATACCGCGAACATCCGCTGAAGCGTCGCCGCGGGAATCACCTGGGCCAGGCGGGCCCCGGCCCACGCGCCGAAGAAGAGGCCGAGCCCGATGATGAGCGCGGCCCGAAGATCGAGATTCCCGTGCTGGTGATAGGTGTACACGCCGAGGATGCCGACCGGCAGGAGCAGCGCACCGAGCGAGGTGCCGAGCGCGAGCTTCAGGTGGAAGTGGGCGAAGAACATCAGGGCCGGCACGATGAGGATGCCGCCGCCCACGCCGAACAAGCCCGAAAGGATTCCCGCCACCACGCCGATCGCCACGTACGTGAGCACCATGAGCCGATCTCCGGAGATTGTGGGCGCGCACCGCGAAAGCTAGCATCCACCTAGCAGTAGCCCAGTGGCGCGTGGCACGGCCCGTGTGAGCGGGCTCACCGACGCGAAGCGGCAAGACCGCAGCATTTCCGCATCCGGCAAGAGGGCGAACGAGGTCGACCCCGGAGAATCGACAATGCGAAAGAGCGGGCTGGTGGTAGGCATGGCGATCGGAGCGGGCATGAGCTATCTGCTCGACCCGGAGGCGGGCGAGCGCCGTCGGGCGCGCCTGCGCGCGAGAATCGAGGACCGCCTGGCCGGCGAGGAGGGTCCGTCGCGGGTGCTCGATGCGCCTGTGCGCCGGTACGGCGCGCGTCAGGGCGACCTGCCAGGACTGGAATCGGCGACACTGCAGCGCGCCGGCGAGCGCCTGCCGACCGATCGCACCATGGCGCTGCTGGCCGGGGCCTTGGCCTTGTATGGGGTGACCCGTCGTGGCACGCTCGGCTTCGCGGCCCGCACGCTGGGGGCGGGCATGCTGTGGAGCGAGCTGCGTCAGCCGAAAGTGCCGGCCGCACCGGCAGGGCGCGAGCGACGCCGCACCGTGGACATCCAGAAGACGCTGTTCATCGAGGCGCCGCCCGAGCAGGTGTACCAGTTCTGGACCGACTACGAGAACTTCCCGCTGTTCATGTCCAGCGTGCGGGAGGTCCGGGATCTCGGCGGCGGCCGCTCGCACTGGGTGGTGCGCGGTCCGGGCGGCGTCCCCATCGAGTGGGATGCGGTGCTCACCGAACAGGTGCCGGGTGAGGTCCTCGCCTGGCGCAGCCGTCCGGGATCCATGCTGGAGAACGCGGGCGCGGTCCGGTTCCGCCCGGAAGGAGGGGGAACCCGGGTGGACCTCCGGTTCTGTTACAGCCCCCCGGCCGGTGGTGCCGGGCAGGCAGTGGCCGAGCTGCTGGGTGCGGACCCGCGAGCCAAACTGAACGAGGACCTCGGGCGGCTGAAGTCGATGCTCGAGGGTGCCGACAGGAGCCAGACACATGGGAGAAAACCTGAGCCGTAAGTTCGCCACGATGAGCGAGGAGGAGCGCCGGCGGTACGAGCTGGAGATGGAACAGGCCAAGGCGACCCGTGAGAGCGACGAGGCGGACCAGGAGCTGGAATTCGGTGAGCCACGGCGGGACCACAGCGCCTCGCCGGCCGATGTGGCTGACCGGGATGACGTGGACACTCCGGGTGAGGACGAGGTCCACGCGCGGCGCACGCGGGAGCGCCGGCAGAGAGGACAGGACGCATGACGGCGATACACGAGGGGATCAGCCAACCCGGCCGGTGGGACAACTTGCGACGTCCCGACTCGGTGGGCGTGCCCGTGAACGTGGGCCGGCGGGAGCGGTGGATCTCCGCGGTGGCGGCCGCGGCGGTGGCGGCGTACGCGCTCCGCCGCCGGCGCGGCCGGGGGCTGATGCTGCCCATCGCAGGGGCGCTGTTGGGCCGCGCCGTGAGTGGCCGCTGCGTGGTGAACCAGATGCTGGGCCGGAACTCAGCGCTCGACGAGCCCGCGAGCCGGGTCGCCAGCGTCCGCCGGGGGGACGGCGTGCGGGTGGACGAACGGATCGTGCTCAACCGCCCGCGGAGCGAGGTCTACCGGTTCTGGCGCGACCTAGAGAACCTACCCCGGTTCATGGATCACCTGGAATCGGTCACCGTGCTCGATGAGGAGCGGTCCCACTGGGTGGCGAAGGCGCCTGCCGGTACCCGGGTGGAGTGGGACGCCGTGATCCACAACGAGATTCCCAACGAGCTCATTGCCTGGCGCTCGCTGGAAGGATCCGAAGTGAACAACGCCGGATCGGTTCACTTCTCCCCGACCGAGAACGGCGACACCGAGGTCAGGGTCGTGCTGCGGTACGATCCCCCGGCGGGCAGGATGGGTGCGGCGGTCGCGTGGCTCTTCGGGGAGGAGCCCTCCCGGCAGGTCGCCGAGGACTTGCGGCGGCTCAAGCAGGTCGTGGAGGCCACCGACCCCGCGTGAGCTGGGACTGCATCATCGTCGGCGGCGGCCCCGCCGGGCTGAGCGCGGCGCTCATGCTCGGCCGGTGCCGCCGCCGTGTGCTGCTGTGCGATGTAGGCGGCCAGCGGAACCTCCGCTCCCACGCGATGCACGGCTATCTCACTCGTGACGGCGTATCCCCGGCCGAGTTCCTGCGTCTGGCGCGCGCGGAGCTGGGGCGCTACGGAACGGTGGAGTGCCGCGAGCTCGAGATCGTGGAGGCGACACGGGAGGACGGCGGATTTGCGGTCTGCGCCGCCGACGGCACCCGGATCAATACCCGCAAGCTGCTGCTCGCGACGGGGGTCATCGACGAGCTTCCCGCGATCGAAGGACTGGATGCCCTCTACGGCACCAGCGTGCACCACTGTCCGTACTGCGACGCCTGGGAGTGGCGGGATCGTCCGATGGCTGCCTACGGAGACGGCGAGGCCGCGTTGGGGCTGGCGCTCAGCCTGACCTGCTGGTCGCCCGACGTGCTGCTCTGCACCGGGGGGGCCGAGCTGCCGGACGACGCGGCGCCCAGGCTCGCCGCCGCGGGGGTGAGGATCAGGAGGGATCCTGTGCTGCGGCTCGAAGGGAGGGACGGGAGGCTCGAGCGCATCGTGTTCGCGAGCGGGGAGCCGGCTCCGAGAAGCGCGCTATTCGTCGTTGCCGGCCAGCGGCAGCGGAGCCTCCTCGCCGAGCGGCTCGGCTGCCTTTTCACCGAGAGGGGCACCGTGGATACGGGGACCTGTGAGGTGACGAACGTCCCCGGTCTCTTCGTGGCCGGCGACGCATCAAAGGACGCCCAGTTCGTCGCAGTGGCCGCGGCGGAGGGAACCCAGGCGGGGATGGCCATCCACAGGGCGCTGATGAAGGACGAGCTGCCGTAACGGGCGTCGCCGCTATTCGCCCTCAGTGAGCCAGCGGGATCTGCGAAGCGACCTCCATCTGCGCCGCAAGAGAGAGCCGCCGGTCGATCTGCATCGCTCGTACGGCGAGCTTCGGGGGCAGCACCTTCTGGAATTCGCCCAGCCACTTCAGCCGCAGGGGGTTCATCTTGGCATCCCGATCCAAGTGGGCCTTCATCAAGCTCAGGGCGGTCGCGTCGTCCAGCGTGTCGTAGCTGTCCACGTACTTCTGGATGCCCTTGAGCTGCTCGTCGATGAGAGCGTTCTGCTCCTTCTGGTAGGCGTTGAACACCGGCCAGAACTTCGCCGCCTGATCAGCGGAAAGCGTCATGTTCTTGGCCATGATGTCCGCCCGGCTGCTCTGGAGATCGGCCCGCAGGGCCTTGAGGGCGTCCTCCACATTTGCCGCGGACGGGGTGGTCGTCGAGGCCTGCTGCGCGGGGGCCTGGGCCTGCACGACGCCCGCGACGAGAGACAGGGCGAGAAGGCATTGCAAGGTCCGGTGCATCGCTGTTTTCTCCGGGGTGCGAAGCGGGAAGATCCGAATCACCGCGAACGGTGCGATTGCGTCACAGGCGGGGCAATCCTCCACGTTGGTCCAGTGTGCCCAACCTTGATCAGAACAGCAGCTCCACCCCCAGCCGCATCAGGCGCGGCGGCCCGTAGGCGAAGATCGGCTGGCCGTAATCGCTCGCCGCTTCGAGATACATCGGGAAGAGCTCCTCCCGACCCGCCACGAATCCGTCCCCGTCCAGATCCGCCTCCGGCCGGTATCGCCTGGACTCGAAGGGAATGGGCGAGGGATTGGCGGCGTACGCCTGTTCCGCCATGAGCTGGAGGGCCTCCTCGGTCGGTTGCGGCTCGCCGGTGTCCCGCCGCACGGCAACGACGTTCTGATGGTTGAACACGTTGCGGACGTCGAGGTAGATGCCGCCGGTGGTGCCGCCGAGCCTGATCGGACGGCGGATCAGCAGATCAACGGACGAAGCGTTCGGCAGCCGGGAGCCGTTAGGCAGCCCCACCAGCGAATCGCCGGTGCTGTCGCTCATGGAGAAGGGAAGACCCGACGCCAGCCGCAGGATGACCGCGCCTTCGAGGCCGGCAATCGGTTGCGCCCGGCCGATCGAAGGTCCCACGTTCTCCGGCACCTGCCCTCTCACGATCGCGGTGAGCGTGTGCCGCTGGTCGAAATCCAGCGGAAACTCGGCCCGTGTGAGTCGAATGGTGTCGCCGGTGATGGGATCCACGGTGAGGAGGCGGTTCAGCAGGAAGGGGTCGGTCGCGGTGGCCTCCGCCTCCTGGAGCGTGTAGGCCAGCCGGAAGCCGAATCCGTTGCGCAGCTCGCGCTCGAAGAGCACCTCGGCGCCCCGCACGGTGCCGGCGTCGGCGTTACCGAAGATGCTCGAGTCGGGGTTCACGCCCAGCGGAACCGACGCGACCAGGCCGGTGAGCCGCTTGTAGTAGACGCCCACCCGCAGCGTGACGTCCTCCCGCGGCCGCACCCGCGCGCTCAGCTCGTACTGATTCGCCTGCTCGAGTCCCACGTCGGGATTACCCCGGCGGGAGCGGCCGGTGCGGGTGGAGTCGTCGAAGGCCGCGTCCACTAGGAACTGGTAGTCGGGGGCCTGGCTGAATCGGCCGTAGCTCGCCACCAGGGTCGCGCCGCTCAGCACGGTGCTCACCGCGAACCGCGGGCTCACCGAGCTCTGCGAGCCGCGCGCTTCCCCGGGGAGGCTGCTGCCGGGATCGAAGCGGTCGAAGCGCAGCCCCGCCGTCACCGCGACGTCGGCGATCCGCAGCTGTCCCTCCGTATAGGCGGCGGCTCCCGCCGGCGAAAACGCCGACAGCGCCGGGGCCGGCACGGTGTCGCCGGCCGGCAGAAAGCCGAGGACACGCTGGTAGGTGCGCACCTGCTGGGCCACGTACTCGCCGCCGACATAAAGGTCGAGCCCGCGTATACCGCCGATCGTGCCGTCGAGCTGGATCCGGGTCTCGCCGAAGCGGTTGTACGCCAATTCCCCCTTGGAGCCGCTCCCCATGAAAAAGGCGGGGACGCCCCATGGTGTCCGGGCGCTCTCCTCCGGTGCGCGGAGTCCCGGAATCGGGTCGGTCGAGCCGGAGAGATCCTTGGCCAGATCCTCGCCGACGAAATGGAAGCGATCGGCGGTGATGGCGCCGAGCGCGTAGTCCGGTTGTTCGACCAGCTCACCGCGCAGGAACTCGCGGACGTAACGTGCCACTCGCAGGTCAAGGACGAGCGGGAAGCTGGAGCGTGGGTTGCTGGTGTACTGCAGGTGGCCGCTGACCAGGTTGCCGCGGAGCCGCTGCCCGGGCCCGTACTCGGTGTCGTACTTGTAGGCCGGATCGTAGAGCAACCGCTGGTCCTCGGTGTGAAGACCCAGCGCCCGCAGGGTGGCACGCTCCGTGACCGGCACCACCAGCTTCGCGGCGCCGCTCCACAGCTCGCCGCTGTTATGCGGCAGCGGGTAGGGCGTGGTGGTGCGTGGGTCGCGAGGATTGGTGGGCACCGGGGCGCTCACCGGATCCGCGTCCATCCGCCCCGACACGTCGAAGGCGGTGACCAGTCCGACCCGCCCGACCAGCGGTCCCCCGGCGCTGACGACGAACCGGTCGATGCCGCGGTCGAGCGAGCCGCCGAAGGGCCGGTCGCCTTCGTACGCCAGACGCCCCTCCCAGTCCTCGCCCGGCTCTCGGGTCACCACGTTCACCATGCCCGAGAGGGCCTGGCCGTAGCGAGCGGAGAAGCCGTTCGTCACCAGCGACGCCTCGCTCAGGAGATCGGGTGGGATCTGGAGTCCCAGCCCGCCGCTCGATGCATCCAGCTGGTTCTTGACTCCCAGACCGTCGAGGATGAACGACTCCTGCCCGATGCGGCCTCCGCGATAGCTGGTACCCACGCTGCCGGCGGACAGGGCCAGCGCCTCGTCGAGCGAGCTGATCGGCAGGTCGCGCAGGTCTTCCGCGGTGATCTTCTGCTCGGTGCTGGTGGCGAGAGGGTCCAGCACCGCGTCGTAGGGCGCCGTCACCACCACCGGCTCGAGCTCGGTCGGATTGGACTCGAGATCGAAGTCCACCGCCACGGTCGCGCCGGCGGGGACGAACACGCTGTCGAGCACAACCCCGCGATAGCCGATGAGCCGCGCTGCGACCTGGTGCCAGCCGCTGCGCACGGCGCGCACGCGATAGCGGCCTCCGGTGTCCGTCACGGCCCCGATCCGGTCGTCTACCAGCACCTCCGCGGACGGCAGGCCGGCGCGACTTTCCTTCTGTCGGACGATGCCCGCTACAGTACCCTCGGCCTGGGCCGAAGCGCGGGAGCTCCCGACGAAGGAGGCGACGATCACGACCAGCGAGGCGAGGAGCGGCCGATGGTTCATCACTCGCCTCCGAAGAGGTAGATGTCGCCGCTCCTGCTCACCGTGGTGTCAGGCCCCTCGATGATGAGCGGATAGCCCTCCGCCACGATCCGGCTGCCGTCGGGCGAAAGCGCCGGCCGTCGGTACAGTCGCCCCGGCGTGTCGAGCGACTGAGACCCTGTCTCCTCCAGGTCGAATACGTGCAGCACCCCACCGCTGTCCCACTGCACGGGACCCAAGAGCGGGTCCACCGAGAACGCCACCCGTCCGCCCACGACGGCCGCGACCCGGTTGCCGACAGCGTGCACATCGCGCGCGATCCCCTCGGCTCCGAAGTCGTGAACCACCGTGACGTCACCGCTGCCGAGGGCGCGGCGATAGATCCGGGTGTCGTTCGGAAGGGTGTAGAGGATGGCGCTACCGTCGAGAGCCGGCGCTACACCGGTGGCGAGCTCGGTGCCGGGCACCGCCGTAGCAGTCGTGCCGTCGACGGTCAGGGTGGTCACCTCGGTGCCGACGATCACCGTGTCGCGAACGCAGGCTAGGCAGTCCTGCTTGGTCCGGAAGCGCTGGCCCACATACACGAGTGCGTCCGCGGTGAGCCACCGCAGGTGACCGGCATAGTCCTGGGGACTCCCGCCGGCCGGGGTGTAGGGCAGCGCGCGAACCCTTTGCGCGTCCATGGCATCCAACGTCGAGAGCAACGCCAGATCCAGGAACACGGGACTGGTGCCGCCGATGGTTCCGTTCCCCGCGCTCAGCAGCGCCACTCGCCCGTCGGCGGATGCGGCGGAGGACTGCGCGGCGTCGGTGCTTTCTCCGTCTCCCGGGATGTCGCAGACCAGCCGCCGCTGCTGCCCGCCGGTGGGTGGCAGCTCCGCGAGGCAGACGTCAGCATCATCCCGATCGAGCTGCTGGGCGGAGTAGAGTATGCCCGAGCCGTCGGCCAGCCAGGATGGGGAGCCGTCGTGGGCCGGGTTCACCGTGAGCCTGACCGGAGGCCCTGGATCGAACGGCTCTTCGCCGGTTTCGGGATTCGCGAAGGGCTCGCTGTGGCTGCAGGCGGACGCGGAGATGACCAGGCAGAGCAGGCCGAACGCAGTCCACCTGGCAGGTGTAACCGACGAGCGATGTGTCATTCGGAGCCTGAAGAAAGGGCGGGAACGTGTGGGTGACGAGCCAGCCGAGTCGGACCGCACAGGAAGTGTTCGATTCCGGGATTCACGCATCCCGCAAGCGAACAGCGACGGCGGCGGCCGCCCCCTCGGCCTTGGAACCAAGTTACCGCACCGCAAGCGCTTGCCACAAATCGGCGAAACGGCACGGAGCTCGCCTATGGCCCGCACCGGGCGCCGGCGTGGCGCCGCCCGGACTCACCTCTCAGACAGGATCGTGGCGTGGACATACCCCGTGCACCGGTCAATCGCGGTCGCAAGCGAATCCTCTACGGCGCCATCGCCTTGGTCGCGCTGGTCGCCATGACGCTCGGCCTCCGCGGTCTCAAGCCGGCGGCGCCGCGGGTGGATCGCGCGTCCATCTGGATCGACTCGGTGCAGAAGGGCCCGCTGGTGATCGAGGTGCGGGGTCCCGGGACGCTGGTGCCTGAGCGCATCCGCTACATCTCCGCCATAACCGCCGGCCGAGTCGAGCGCCGACTGGCCGAGCCGGGGCAGGAAGTCCAGCCCGAGACTGTACTGCTCGAGCTCAGCAATCCCGACGTCCAGCTCGAGGCGCTCGAATCGGAGCGCCAGCTCACCGTCTCCCAGGCCGACCGGGTAAATCTCCAGACCGATCTCAAGACCCAGCGCCTCAATCAGGAGGCGCAGGTAGCGGCCGCGAAAGCGGCTTATCTCGATGCCAAGCGCAACGCCGAGGCGGCGCAGGAGCTGGTGGCGAAGGAGCTCATCTCCACCATGGAGGCGAGTCGGGCGCTGGACCGGGTGGAGGAGATGGAGACGCGCTACCGGGTGGAGGAAGAGCGGCTCCAGGTCATGGTCGGCGCGTCCGACTCGCAGCTCGCCCTGCAGAAGGCCCAGGTCGGCCGGCTCAACGCGGTGACCGAGTTCCAGCGGGGCCGGGTGCGCTCGATGAAGGTGCTGGCCGGCGCCCACGGCATCCTCCAGGAGCTGCCGCTCGAGGTGGGGCAGTGGGCCCAGTCGGGCGCCACTCTCGCGCGGTTGGTCGAGCCGGGCAAGCTCAAGGCCGTCCTCCGCATTCCCGAGACGCAGGCGAAGGACATCACCATCGGCCAGCCGGCCAAGATCGACACCCGGAACGGCATCGTCCGCGGCAAGGTGCGCCGCATCGATCCCGCCGTCCAGAACGGCACCGTGACCGTGGACGTGTCGCTCGAGGGCGAGATGCCGCGCGGGGCGCGGCCGGACCTCTCGGTGGACGGCACCATCGAGGTCGAGCGGCTCCCCGACGTGTTGCACGTGGGGCGGCCCGCCTACGGCCAGGCCAACAGCGCGGTCGGCCTCTTCAAGCTCACGCCCGACGGCTCGGAGGCGACCCGGGCGACCGTCCGCCTCGGCCGTACCTCGGTGAACACGGTAGAGATCGTCGGCGGGCTGTCGCGGGGCGACAAGGTCATCATCTCCGACATGTCGCGCTGGGACGGCTACGACCGGGTGAGAGTGGATTGAGCTGTGGGCCATGCGCGGCGGCTCGAAGTGCGCTCAAACTCACGGACGTGACCACTCGTAGGACGCTTTGATCCGTCGTTCATGGCTCGCAGCCCTTCACTCAACCCGGAACCCCTCATGGCCGATCCGCTGATCCGACTGGAAGGCATCAAGAAGGTCTTCTACACCGACGAAGTCGAGACCCACGCCCTGTCGGAAATTCACCTCGAGATCAAGCACGGCGAGTACATCGCGATCGCGGGGCCCTCGGGCTGCGGCAAGACGACACTGCTCTCGATCCTCGGTCTGCTCGACACCCCCACCGAGGGCACCTACACCCTCGACAACCAGCCGGTGGCACGGCTCTCCGCCTCCGACCGGGCCCGCGTCCGCAACCGCCAGATCGGTTTCATCTTCCAGGCCTTCAACCTGATCGGCGATCTCACGGTGTACGAGAACGTCGAGCTGCCGCTCACCTACCGCGGGATGGCGTCGGAGGAGCGCCGCAAGCGGGTCCAGTCGGCCCTGGAGCGGGTGGGAATGTCCCACCGGATGAAGCACTTCCCGGCGCAGCTCTCGGGCGGCCAGCAGCAGCGTGTCGCGGTGGCGCGCGCCGTGGCCGGCGACCCCGCGATTCTGCTGGCAGACGAGCCCACCGGCAACCTGGACTCGACCAACGGCGAAGCGGTGATGGAGCTGCTGCGCGAGCTGCATCATGGCGGCGCGACCATCTGCATGGTCACCCACGACCCCCGCTACGCCCGCCACGCCGATCGCTCGGTGCACCTCTTCGACGGCAAGGTGGTCGAGGAGCGACAGCTCTCCGCCGTCAGCTGAGGGTCGCCCGTGCCTCGTGATCTGCGCTTCGCGATCCGCCGTCTGCTCCACACCCCGGCGTTCACGGCGGCCGCGGTGGCCTGCCTCGCGCTCGGGATAGGCGCGAACACCGCGATCTTCAGCGTGATTCGCGCCGTCCTCCTCAAACCGCTCCCTTATGAGGCCCCCGACCGCCTCGTGGCCGTCTGGGAGGCGAACAGCTTCCGGAAGAGTGACCGCAACACCGTCTCTCCCGCGAACTTCCTCGACTGGCGTTCGGCCAGTCAGGGTTTCAGCGGCATGGCCGCCGTCTATGGCGGCGAAGCCAACCTCAGCGGAGCCGCGCGGCCGGAGGCGGTGTCGGTCCAGGGAGCGACGGCCAACCTTTTCGAGGTGCTGGGCGTACCGGCCGCCATTGGCCGCACGTTCGGCCCCGCCGACGACACGCCCGGCGCGCCGGACGTCGCCCTGCTCAGCCATGGGCTCTGGCAGCGCCGGTACTCCGCCGATTCCTCGATCGTTGGCCGCACGATCCAGCTGGATGGTGCGCCGGTCACGGTGATCGGGGTCATGCCGGCATGGACCGAGTCGGTCGGGCGGGAACCCCGCCCGGGGCTCTGGGTACCGATGCGCCTCGATCCGGCAGAGGATTATCGCGAGACGAGTGGACGCTTCCTCCAGGTCGTGGGGCGACTCGCGCCAGGTGTAACCCGGGAGCGCGCGCAGGCCGATCTCGCGATGATCGCGACCCGCCTGGAGGCGGAGCATCCCGCTTTCAATACCGGCTGGTCGGTGAACGTGGTTCCGCTAACCGAGCAGGTCGTGGGGGCTGTGCGAGGGCCCCTGGCGCTCCTCGGGGGCGTCGTGCTTCTCGTGCTGCTGATCGCCTGCGGGAATGTGGCCAATCTCATGCTGGCCCAGGCCACCGCGCGGCGGCGCGAGATGGCGGTGCATGCCGCGCTTGGCGCCAGCGCCGTTGCCCTGGGCCGGCGCCTGCTGACGGAGAGCGTGCTCGTGGCCGTGGCCGGAGGAGCACTGGGCGTGCTGCTCGCCTCCTGGTGCGTAGACGGCCTCTCCGCTCTGCCGGTATCCGGTGTGCCGCGCCTCCAGGACGTCCGGATCGATGGGTTCGTTCTCGCCTTCACCCTGGTGGTCTCCTTAGTCGTCGGGATCGGGTTTGGGCTGGTCCCGGCGTTCCACGCGGCCCGGGGCGATCTCCACGAGGACCTGAAGGAAGGCGGTCGGTCGTCCTCGCGGCGAGGCGGCAGTATCCGGACCTTCCTGGTGGGCGCGCAGGTGGCCGGATCCCTGGTGCTGCTCGTTAGCGCGGGCCTTCTGCTCAAGAGCTTCGCCCGCGTCAGCGAGGTCGATCTCGGTTTCAATCCTGATCATCTGCTCACCGCCCGGGTGTCCCTCGGTGGCGAGCGCTACAAAGACGAAGCACGACAGGCACGCTTCTTCGAGGACCTGCTGGCCGGTATGCGCGCTATTCCCGGGGTGCAGTCGGCCAGCGCGATCAACTGGCTTCCCCTCTCGGGTCTGCGCTCCGCCACCCGCATGGTCATCGAAGGCGATGCCCCGGTGCCGCCCGGTCAGGAGCCCGGCGGGAACGTGAGTGCGGTCGATCCCCACTACTTCGACGCGATGCAGATCCCCATCCTCCGCGGGCGCCCGCTCGCCGAAAGCGACCGGCCCGGCGTCCCGCTCGCCGTCGTGGTCAGTCGCAGCTTCGCGACCCGGCACCTGGGTGGTGGCGATCCTATCGGCCGCCGGATTCACATGGAGTGGGGAGATACGCTGGTCGGCACCGTAGTGGGTGTCGCTGGAGACATCAAGCACAGCGGCGTGGACTCGGCCGCATCGCCGACGGTCTACTGGGCGATGGCCCAGTTTCCTTGGAGCAACATGACCCTCGTCGTGCGGACCCAGGACGACCCATCCCGCATGGGTGAGGCGCTGGTGGCTCAGGTGCAGCGACTCGATCCCGAGCAGCCAGTGGCCGATCTGAAGACGTTCGATGAATGGCTCGGCGGCGCGGTGGCCCGGCGGCGCTTCATGCTCGTCCTTCTCGGCGGCTTCGCCGCCCTCGGGCTGGTGCTGACCGCGGTGGGCCTCTACGGCACCACGGCTTACGGAGTGGTGCAGCGCACCCGCGAGCTCGGCATCCGGGCCGCGCTGGGTGCCAGTCGCCGTGACCTGCTCTGGAGCGTCCTCCGGCAGGCTCTGGTCGTGGTCGCCGTGGGCATCGCCGCCGGCCTGGCGGGAGCGCTGGTCGCGTCGCGGCTGCTGTCATCGCTGCTCTTCGAGGTGAGCGCAACCGACCCGGTGGTCTTCGTCGCGATCGCGCTGCTGCTCCTCGCCGTGAGTGCGCTCGCCGGGTTCCTGCCGGCCCGCCGAGCCACCCGGGCGGACCCGATGATCGCCATCCGCGCGGAATGAATCGACGATGAGACTGCTCCCCTCCGGCCTGCGACAGGCCCTCCGCTCCCTCCGTCGCGCGCCCGCCTTCACCCTCGCCGCGGTGACCACCCTCGCGCTCGGTATCGGCGCCAACACCGCGATCTTCAGCGCGGTCAACGGCGTGCTGCTGCACCCGCTGGCGTATCCCGATCCCGACCGCCTGGTCGTCGTCTGGGGCCGGCACACCACGATCGGTCGGGAGACCGCATCGCAGCCCGACTTCCTCGACTGGCGCGAGCAGGCACGCTCGTTCGAGGCGCTGGCGGCGATGACCAGCACCCGGTTCAACGTCACCGGCGCCGGAGAGCCCGAAGTGGTGAACGGCGGGATCGCCACGGCGAACCTGCTGCACGTGTTCGGCGTGGTGCCGTCGGTGGGTCGCGGCTTCCGGGACGACGAGGAGCACGGTGCCGCGCCCAAGGTGGCGATGCTGGGCGAAGGCTACTGGCGCCGCCGGTTCGGCGCCGAGCGCAACATCGTGGGAAGCCGGATTCTCCTGAGCGGCGTCCCTCACACCGTCGTGGGCATCGTGCCGGCGCAGCTCCAGCTCGAGCGACCGGTGGATGTCTGGACCCCGCTCGCCACGGACTCGACCCGGCCGCGCCGCGCCGACTTCCTCACGGTCTTCGGCCGTCTGGGGCAGGGCGCCTCGCTGGACCGGGCCCAGCAGGAGATGACCACCATCATGCGCCGGCTGGAGGCGCAGTACCCCGAGTCGAATGCCAACTGGGGCGCCGAGGTGGTGGCGCTACGGGAGCAGATGACCGGGGAGATCCGTCCCGCGCTGCTGGTGTTCATGGGCGCCGTTGGCCTGGTCCTGCTGGTGGCCTGCGCCAACGTCGCCAATCTCATGCTCGCCCGCGCCGCGGGACGCCGCCGCGAGGTCACCATCCGCTCGGCGCTGGGAGCCTCCCGCGCTCGGCTCGCCGGCGAGCTGCTCCTGGAGAGCATGCTCCTCGCGCTGCTCGGCGGGGCGCTGGGACTGCTGCTCGCGCTCTGGGGCGTCGAGGGGCTGCGATCGCTGGGGCCGGACACGCTGCCTCGGGTGAACGAGATCGGGCTCGATCTCCGCGTGCTCGGCTTCGCGCTGGTGCTCTCGCTGGCGACCGGCCTCCTCTTCGGCCTCGCGCCCATCTGGCAGATGGCGGGCCGCGATCTGCACGATGGGCTGGCGGTGGGCGGCCGGGGCGTGGCCGGCGGTTCGGGCATCCAGCGCGCCCGCTCGGCGCTGGTGCTGGGTGAAGTGGCGCTGGCCTTCGTGCTGCTGGCCGGGGCGTCGCTCCTCCTCCGGAGCTTCGAGCGGCTGCAGCGGGTGGATCCCGGCTTCGTAGCCGACCGGGTGCTCACGGCGCGAGTCACGCTGCCGCGCCTCGCGTACCCCGAGGAGGAGCGGTGGCTCGCGTTCGGCCAGGAGCTGCTGGCGCGCACCGCGGCCGAGCCGGGCGTGCGGTCCGCGGCGCTGGTCTCCGACGCGCCGCTGGGCGACTCGCCTCCCTTCTGGAGCTTCGGGATCCAGGGTGGCGAGACGCCGGCGCCCGACGCGGTGCAGGACGCGGCGGTGTTCACGGCCAGCGCCTCGTACTTCGAGACTCTGCGCATTCCCCTGGTGCGCGGGCGGCTCTTCGACGCGACTGACCGGGTCGGCAGCCCCGACGTGGCGCTGATCAGCCAGTCGGTGGCGCAGCGCTACTGGAAGGGCAAGGACGCGGTGGGGGCCCGCATCACGTTCGGCGACCCCGCGGATCCGGAAGTGCGGTGGATGACGGTCGTCGGCATCGTGGGTGACGTGCTGCACGAGCGGCTCAACGGACAAGCGTATCCGCAGATCTACATCCCCTTCGAGCAGTCCCCCGAGCGGTCCATGGTACTGGCGGCCCGGACCTCCGGCGATCCGCTGGCGCTGGTGCCGGCCGTCCGCCGCGCCATCGCGGGGATCGACCCCGATCTCCCTCTGGCCGACGTGAGCACGCTGGAGGACCGAAAGGCGGTGTCGCTCGCCCGGCCCCGGGTCAACGCCACGGTGCTCGGCGGGTTCGCGCTGGCAGCGCTGGTGCTCGCGGCGGTCGGCATCTACGGCGTGGTGGCCTACGGCGTGGTGCAGCGCACCCGCGAGTTGGGGATCCGCATGGCGCTCGGGGCAGGCGGCTCGACCCTGCTGCGGATGGTCATTCGCCAGGGGATGATGCCGGTGCTCGGCGGTATGGCGGTCGGACTGGTCGGAGCCCTGGCCGGCGGGCGGCTGCTCCGCGGGCTCCTGTTCGGCGTGGGCTCGGGCGACCCCACGATCCTTGCCCTGGTGACCGGTTTCCTGGTCACAGTGGCCCTTACGGCGATGTATCTCCCCGCGCGCCGCGCCTCCCGGTCGGATCCGATGATCGCCCTGAGGGTAGACTGATGCTGCACACCCTGCTGCAGAACCTCCGCTTCGCCGTGCGCTCGCTGCGCCGGGCCCCCACGCTCTCGGCTTCCGTGATCCTGACGCTGGCGCTCTGCATCGGCGCGACGACGGCGCTCTTCAGCGTGGTCTACACCGTGCTCTTCCGCCCGCTGCCGTTCGCCGATCCGCAGGGCATTCTCCTGGTGCGGACGTACTGGCGGGACCTGCGCAGCTCCTTCTCGGTGGGGAATTGGGCCGACGTGGCGCGGCAGCAGACCAGCTTCCAGCACTTCGTGCCAGC
>DATLHD010000329.1:0-2842 GCA_035540075.1 Gemmatimonadales bacterium | reverse complement strand
CGCGCCCAGCGTCACGGAGAGGGCTACAGCGAGCAGGGCCACCCCGAGCGAGATCCGGCCCCCGGTCGCCACCCGGGCCAGGACGTCCCGGCTCAGGTCGTCGGTGCCGAACGGGTGCTCGAGGCTGGGCCCGAGGTCCCGGCAGGTGAGCACGCAGGGCTGGGCCAGCGGATCCGGCAGGAGGTGAGGACCGATCATGGCGCCCAGTGTCACCGCGGCGAGGATGAGCGCTCCCGCGCGGCCACGAGGGTCGCGCCAGGCCCGGGTGAGCGCGTCCCCGAACGGGCTCACGAGTAGCGGACCCGCGGGTCGAGCAGGGCGTAGGCAAGGTCGGTGAGCAGGCTTGCCGTCACGACCAGCCCCGCGGCGAGCAGCGCGGCACCCATCACCAGCGGGTAGTCCCGACTGGAGGCGGCGCTTGCCGCGAGCGAGCCCAGCCCCGGCCAGGCGAATACCATCTCGACGAACACCGAGCCGGTCACCAGCAGCGGCAGCCACAGACCGAAGAGGGTGATGACAGGGAACAGCGCGTTGCGCCACGCGTGCCGCCACACCACCGCGTGCTCGGGCAGCCCCTTCGCCCTCGCGGTACCTATAAATGGAAGGCGAAGCACTTCGAGGAGCGCGTTGCGCTGGTACCGCATCGTCCCCGCGATGGTGACGATGCTGAGGGTGAGCGCCGGCAACACCAGATGCGCGGCCACATCCACCATGCGCGCCGGCCAGGGCGCATCCGGAGACAGGAGCGGATCCCGCATCCCGGCGACCGGAAGCCATCCGAGACGGATCCCGACCAGCCACGCCAGCACCAGGCCGAGCCAGAACGAGGGCGTCGCGTACCCCGTGAGGGACAGCACCGTGAGCGCACGGTCCTCGTGACTGCCGCGACGCACCGCCTGCCGCACACCGAGCCAGAGACCGAGGGTGAAATTGAGCAGGATCGCGGCGCCGCCGAGCAGGAGGGTCGCCGGCAGCCGGGAGGCGATGAGCGTCGTGACCGGGAGGCCGTGCTCGATCGAGGTGCCGAGGTCCGCGGTAAAGACGCCGCGCACGAACTCCGCGAACTGCCGGTGGATGGGCTGATCCAGTCGGTAGAGCGCACGGAGGTGGGCCACCTCCTGGGGGCTCATGGGGCGGCTCTCCTGCAGCCGCGAGAGGGGATCGCCGGGCGCGAGCCGCATCAGGACGAACATCAGCACCACCGCGATCGCGAAGGTGACCACGGCCTGGACGGTCCTACGGACGAGCCAGCGGGTCAAGTCAGGAGCGCGGTGCGGGCCACCGCCAGAGCGAGCCCCAGGCGGAGACCGGCCGGATGATCACTTCTGGAAAGCGCCGGTTCACACCGAAGACGTAGATCTGACCGTAGAGGAACGCCGCGGGTGCGGCCTCCTCCACCCGGCGGAGGAATTGGTGCCACAGCTCGCGGTCGGCGGTGGGGCTCGCCATGGCGCGGAAGAGCAGCGAGTCCGCGCCCCGGTCGCAGTAATGGCCGGCGTTCCCGGGACCGTCACAGGTCCAGCTGAAGCTGAGCCCGCTCGGGGAGGGGTCCTGGGTGGCGGCTGAGAAGTTGATGTCGAAGTCGCCCGCCGCGCGGCGCTCGCCCCAGACCGCGGGCTCGAGCCGGATCACGTTGAGCTTGACGCCGACCTCGCGGAGCTGCTGCTGGATCATGAGGGCCATCTGTTGACGCTGCTGGCTCGACGACATCACCTGCAGGTCCAAGGCGAGCGGCGCGCCGCTCCGGTTCTCTCTCACGCCGTCCTGGTCCCGATCCACCCAGCCGCGGCCCGAGAGCAGGCGGCGAGCGGTGGCTTGGTCCTGCGGGGCGGGGCTCGGCGCGCCATGGTGGATCCAGAGCAGGGAGGAAGCCGGGCCGAACGGCACGTCCCCGTAGCGGCCCAGCACCGCGCGCACCAGGAGCGGGCGGTCGAGCGCCAGAATCAAGGCACGGCGGACGTCGCGGTCCGCCAGGATCGGATGCGGGTGACTGGTATCCGCGGGATCGCGCTGGTTGAAGAGGAGGTAGCCGAGGTTGACCGATGGTACCGGGACGACCCTCAGCTGCTTGGACTCCGTCACTCGCTCGATGTTGGTGATCGGCGGCGGGATGTTCTCCGTCGCGTCTGCCTCGCCGGCCAGGAGGAGATTGAGCCGGGCGTCTGCATTCACGGCGACCCGGACGATCACCCGCTTGATCGCGGGTGCGCCCAGGAAGAAATCCTCGTTCGCGGCGAGCTCGATGAATTCGCCCGGCTGCCGCCGCACCCAGCGATAGGGGCCGCTCCCGACGGGATGGGCCGCAAACTCGGCCCAGGCCTTGGCGGTCGGCGGCAGCGGCTCCAACAGATGCGCCGGCACGATCGCCGTGTGAAAGGTGGCGTCGTAGAACTGCTCCGCGTACACCTCCCGGAAGCGGAAGACGACCCGATGCTCACCTTCCGCCTCGACGGAGGCGATCCGGCGGGTGACGTTGGCGAGGCGCGGCGCGATGGCGGAGTCCCGGGCGCGGCGCAAGGTGAAGAGCACGTCGCGGGAGGTGACCGGCGCCCCGTCGTGCCAGCGCGCGCGGGGGTCGAGATCGAAGACGAGTGTGAGGGAGTCACGCCGAGACCAGCTGCGGGCGAGCATCGGCACGAACCCCTGGTCGCCAGCGGTCACCATTCCGGGGCCGACATCGGCCAAGCGAAGGAACAGCTGGTCGGCCACGTCCTGGTTGGCGAGCGTGTTCTGGCTATTCTCGATCAGCGTCGGCACCGGGGCGGTGGCCTCCTGCCCGGTGACGATGACGATGCTCGCGGGGTCGCGGTGGGCGAGAAGAGGCCACACCCCGGACACACCA
>DATLHD010000328.1:0-2210 GCA_035540075.1 Gemmatimonadales bacterium | reverse complement strand
CTGGGCCGGGCCGAGCGGATCCGGCGGGGTGTGATCGACACCATCGTGACCGACGGGATCCGCACCCGGGATCTCGGCGGGACGGCTTCCACCGAGGAGTTCGGCCGTGCTGTCGCGCGGCGGGTTGCCTGAGGTCCCCTGTGCGAAGTGCGGCGACCGGGTGGTCGGTCTCGCCTGGGGCGATCTCTGCCCGCGTTGCCGCGCGGAGCGGTCCCGGCGTGCATCGAGGCTGGCTACCCGCATCTCCCTGGCCGCGACGTTGCTGATGGGCCTGTACGTCGCACTCACCATGCCCCCGGATCCGATGGCTCGGGTCTATGGGGCGGTCGCCGTGCTGGCGACTTACATCATCGTGCGGCGCATCGCGAGCCGCGTGGCCATGGAGACCATGAAATGATGAAGTGCCTGCTGGCGCTCGGGGTGCTGGCCGCCCCGCTCTCCGCGCAGACCAGCGTGACCATCTATAACGACGGACGCGTCCTGGTGCGGCGCGAGGTTGCCGTGGCCGTGCCAAAGGGGAGCTCGAGCCACAAGGTAAGCCTCGGCCCGCTCGATCCCGCGTCGCTCTTTCCGCTCGACTCCGGCGTGGCGATCACCCGGGCCAGCTACGATGGGGCCACCGACGAAGGCAGCGCGCTGCGGCGCTCGGTGGGTCGCCGGATAGTGTTCCGGCTGCCGGAGTCCAAGGACACCCTGAGTGCGGTCGTGCTTGGGGTGGATCCACTCCGACTCCAGCTCCCGGACGGCCGCATCACGTTTCAACCCCCTGGCGCGGCGATGTATCCGGCCGAAGTCGTGGTCGCCGATCCGACCGCGGCCATCGATCTCCTCAGCACCAGAGAGCGAAAGACACTACGACTGGGGTTTTTCACCGGTGGGGCGACGTGGCAGGCCAGCTACCAGGTGACGATCGGCAGCCGCACCGCGCGCGTTGCCGGGCTCGCGGTGGTGGAGTCGCAGGGGCTCCGCGCCGAGAAGGCCGACGTGCAGCTCCTCGCGGGCTCCGTCGGTCAGGCACAGAAAGCGCCCGAGCCACCCCGCCCGATGGAGCGTCGGCTCGAAGCGGCCTATGCGATGGCCGACCAAGCCGCGAGCGAGCAGCGGGTGGGCGAGTTCCATCTCTACACGCTCCCGGGCAAGAGCACGCTGCTCCCGGGGCTCACCACCTCGGTCGCGCTGTTCGAGCCGGCCGAGGTGCCCTACGAGCGGACCTACGAAGTGCGCGGGCTGGTACCCTACTGGGGCATCCTCCCGCAGGAGGGCGAGGAGAGCGAGGCGCCAGTCGAGGTCAGCTACACCCTCAAGCGTCCCCACAAGACCGAGTTCGGCGACCGGCCGCTTCCCGGCGGCGTCGCCCGCATCTATCAGCCGGACAGCGCCGGCCGCCCGCAGCTCGTGGGTGAAGCCTCGATGGAGCACACCCCGGCCGGGCGCGACCTCCGGCTCGCGGCCGGTATCGCTTTCGACCTCACCGCGCGGCGGGTCCAGACCGGGTACGTCACCCGTCGCGACAGCACCGCCGAGTACGGCGTGCGCACCGTCGCCACGGCCGACTACCGCGTGACGGTGCGCAACGCCAGCGACAGCGCCGCGACGGTGGACGTGATCGAGGAGCGGGCGGGCGAGTGGTCCGTGGTGAAGAGCTCGGTCCCAGCGGAGAAGCTTTCCACCGTGCGCACCCGCTTTCGGGTAAAGGTGCCCGCCCGTGGCGAAGCCGAAGTGACGTACGGGCTCCGGATCGTGTGGTGAGATGAGCGCAGAACGGGTCGTCATCGCGCACCTCTCGGACCTCCACTTCGGCGGCTACGCCGACCTGGCGCAGATCGAGGCCCTCGAGGCGTTCCTCCCGACGCTGGGGCCGGATGCCATCGTCATCGCCGGCGATCTGTCTCAGCGCGCCCGGCACGGAGAGTTTCAGGCGGCGCACGCCTTCTTCAACCGGTTGCGCCCCCACGCGCCCTTACTGGTCGTGCCGGGCAACCATGACATCGAGTGGTGGAAGAGTCCGCTCCGCCTGCTCGGCGAGCAGCGTAAGTACCAGAAGTACTCGCGGTACTTCCACGAGCTCAGGCCGGTGCTGGAGATCCCCGGCGCGGTCATCGCGGGCGCGCTCAGCAGCTACGGGGTCGCGCTGGGCTCCCTGACCTGGAACATCCGAGACGTCGCGGTGAAGGGGCACCTGCCGGCCCGCGAGACCGACCGGGTCACGG
>DATLHD010000327.1:0-4459 GCA_035540075.1 Gemmatimonadales bacterium | reverse complement strand
TGCTGGCGGAGCTGCGGGAAGACAACCAGGCGCTGGCGGAGCGGATGCGGGAGGCGCACGACGTCTGTGACGAGGCGCGGGACGTCGCGAGCGCCAGCCTGCTGGAGGTCTGGATCGACGAGACCGAGCGGCGGACGTGGTTCCTGTTCGAGGCGAGCCGGCGAGAGAGGAGCGGGGGGCACTGAGCCGCGGCGACAAGCGAGGGATCCCGCCGGCCCAAGCAGGATCCCTCGCTACGCTCGGGATGACATACTGACGAAGGAGTCACCCTTCGCGATTCCGCGGCTCAGTCCGCTCCCGCGAGTACGAAGGCCGCCCAGAACCGCGGGTGCTCGAACCCCGGCGTGCTCCGCACCGCTGTCTGCGCCCGACGCAACGCCTCGCTCTTGCCCATCCCGCCGCCCAGCCACTGCTGGTAGAACTCTCGCAGCAGCGCCGCGCTGGCGCGGTCGTCCACGGTCCAGAGGCTCACCAGCGTGCTACGCGCCCCTTTGGCCAGAAAGGCACGCTGCAGACCGACCGTGCCTTCCGCGTCCTTGAGATCGCCCAGCCCCGTCTGGCACGCGCCCAGCACCACCAGCTCCGCGTGCAGCCGCGGCAGCCCGTCCAGCACTTCACCCACGGTGAGCATCCCGTCGCCTTCCGGAGGCGGCGCGGTCGCCCCCGAATCGCTCGACAGGGCGACGAACGTCGCGCGCGCGCCAGCCTCGTTCTCATAGGCGAAGCCGTGGGTCTCCAGGTGGATCAGGCGCGACCCACCGGCGTCGGCACGCACCCGGCGCTCCGTGGCCTCCTCCCCGACCACCGCAGCCGCTCCTACCTCCCTCGCCAGCCAGCGGCTCGACTCCTCGGCGCCCGCTAGACCTCGAGGGCGCAGCTGCACACCGCAGATGGTGAGCAGTGGCATCCGCGGGTTACCGACGATCAGCGCGGGCCTCAAGGTCTCCCAGCGATTCGAGACGCCGCCCTGGCCAACGGCCGCTGGGCGCGTGCTCGCTTCGCGGAGGATGGCCAGTGACGGCGCGTAGCGAATGGCGAGCTTCGAGCCCAAGGGCGTCCCGTCCGGCTCGGGCAACGCGGCGAACGGGACCAGATTCAGCGGCCCATGCGGCACGATGATCACCGCCTGCGAGCCTGCCAGTCGGGCGCGGGTCGTGTCATCGAGCAGAAGCGAGGCCAATCGGTTCGGCGCCTGTGCATCGGCTGCCTGCACATCTGTTTCATCGCA
The DNA here is from genome assembly GCA_035540075.1 of Gemmatimonadales bacterium. Taxonomy (GTDB): domain Bacteria; phylum Gemmatimonadota; class Gemmatimonadetes; order Gemmatimonadales; family GWC2-71-9; genus CAVVWJ01. Next base: position 3,231 of record DATLHD010000327.1, on the reverse strand, counting down.
GCCGCGCTCCACGCCGAGCGTGACACGATAGGATCGTACGGCCTCCGCTACCTCCGCCCGGCCCACCGGGAGTCGCCGCACGGAGATCGCGCCCGAGGCGGGGATGATCCAGAGCGTCAGCGTGTCCCGGCCCACCAGGTACACCAGCGCGGAGGACGCGTCCCGCTGAACCCATTCCACCTGGTCCCGACCCTCGCGGACGAGGTCTGCGCCGGGCGCCAGCCCGGCCTTCCGCTCGCGCATCAAGTCGAGGAGCGCCCGTGCCCTGCCGCGCTCGGCGACAGCCAGTGCCGCGAGCGCCGCTTGCTCCCGTGGGAGATCCTTCCGGTCCAGCCACCCGGAGACCCATTCCTCGAAGAGCAGCAGATCCTGCTCGGCGAAGCTCAACCGGTCGGAGTCCAGCAGCGTCCCGGTACCAACCGAGCTCCGAATCGCCGCCGCCGAGTCGAACAGCGACAGCGCGCCGACCGGATCTGCGCCGGCCCCCGGCCGACGCGCCAACGATCCCAGCTCGTAGAGGACGCCGCCCTCACGCCCGCGGTCGCCGATCAGGCGCAGCACGCTCCTGGCATCCTGCAGCGATCGCAGGGCATCGCTCCGGTCGCCTTCGGCGAGCTGCACCCGGCCGAGGTCCACCAATCCCCAGCTCACGCCCGTTGAATCGGCGACCGTGCGTTTGATGCCGAGGCCTTCCACTACAGCGGCTCGAGCCGAATCGAGCTGGCCCAGGGCCAGGTACGCGCGTCCCATGTTGATCCGGACCAGCCCCTGGGTGGACAGATTCCCAGCCGTACGCAGTGCCTCGAGCGCCTCGCGATACCGTTCGAGCGCATCCTCGGGGCGACGCTGGAGATCGAGCGAGTAGCCCAGATTGTTGAGGGTGGCGCCGAGTCCGGCGAAGTCGGCCGCCCGTCGCCGGAGGGGTAGCGCGGCAGAGAAGAGCGACGCCGCCGAATCCGGCCGGCCGAGGGTCTGCTGCACGCGGCCGAGGTTGCTGAGCGTCCCGGCCAGGCCGAGGCTGTCCTGCAACCGGGCGCGGAGGTCGAGCGCCCGCCCCAGATACCAACCGGCCGAGTCCAGGTATCCGAGCTGGTGGTGGGCGCTGCCGATGTCGTTCAGGAGGCGTGCGTCTGCGCGTGTGGACGCCGAATCCGACGATGCAAGCGCGCGCCGATACATGATGAGAGCCGAGTCGGGGCTCCCCAGGTATTGCAGGGCTTCTCCGAGCAGGGTCAGGATCGTGGGCGGCGCCCGCTCGCCTCGCTGCCCCAGCAGTTCCACCGCCTGGCGGGCGAGCGGCCGCGCGGAGTCGGGGCGGCCGAGGTTGATGTACACCTGCGCGGCGAATGCCCGTGCCGTCCCCTCCGCGAGGGACTGGCGGCTGCGCTCGGCACTATCTGCCAACGCGAGGAAGGCCGCCAGCGCGTCCCGCTGGGAGGACTCGTGTCCGTCGCCGGCCAGCGCGATAGCGTGGCGCAGGGGCGTCGCGTAGTCGGGAGTCGGTTTGTGAGTCGCGCACGCCGTGGAAGCGAGGACGAAGAGGCCGTGCGCGACCCGCCTCACCGCGAGAGCTCGATCTTCACGTCGTCCAACGCCAGCGCGATCGCGGCGCCGGCCTCACCCGCGATGAACTGGAACACGGTCGAGTCACCGATGAAAGCGGTGATGTCCGCGGCGCCGTCCTGCCATTCGGAGCAGGCGGGATAGTTGGTCGAGACGCCACCGGGGGCCGGCAGTTCCTGGATGCCGCAGCCGCCGGACCGCAGAGGCAGCGCTTCACCCAGATCGCCGGAGCTGAGTCGCAGCACGGTGGTAAAGGGCCCTCCCTGCGGGCCCGCCTTGATCACCACCGAATCGGCGGAGCCGGCGGGATCGTCCCTCCCCGAGAGCAAGGCATATCGGAACACCAGCTGGGCGCTGGTCCATTCCTGGTCGTCGTCGGTGTCTACCAGTGCCGTGAAGGTCTCGATCCCGCTGACCGTGACCGGCACTTCTGCCAGCTCCGTGCATTCCGAATCATCGATGAAATCGTCGAAGGCGCACTGGAAGTTGCCGGTCGTCACCACGGCGAAGTTGCCGTTCTCGCCGGTCAGCTGACCCCAGGAGGCGACGACGCCTGCGACACCGCATCGCTGCAGGTCGCGGCATTCGCGCTGATCGTCTCCCTCCTGTTTCCGCCCGAACAGATGCGTCCACAGATCGGGCAGATCGAGGTTGCCGAAGCCGTCCACCCCGGTGTCGTTGAAGCCTGCGCCGGGAAGATCGAGGTCGGTGCTGGCACCTCCGCCACCTGGACCGGTTCCGCCATCACTGCAGCCGGCCGCGAGAGCGGCCATCACCATGAACGATGCGAGGGACGCACGCATATGTTCTCCTCTCAAGGCCTCTTGTCGGATTGCATCGGATCGATGGCCGCAACGGAAAGCACCATTCCCAGAATGAGAGCCAGATAGGTGACCGCGTAGCCGCCCGCGATCCAGACCAGCTCGCTTCCCCAGATCGCGACCAGGTCGCTCCACCCGTCGCCATACGTTTTGATCAGGTCCTCGGCCGACTGGCCGGCGTCTTCCTGATGCACTGGATCGAAGCCGGTCAGGAAGTGCCGCTCGATCGTCTGGTCGCCCCGACTGTAGGTCACTGGCTGGACGAAGAGCAGGTTCATGCCGGCGAAGACAAGCGCGAGGACGAAAGTGATGATCGCGAAGCGCTTCATCCCGCCGCGCAGCGAGCCACGCCAGGCCCAGGCGAGCACGAATGCCGCGGCCACGTAGAGGCTGACCACAGGGCGGAGCCCCTGCATCGGCTCTGGGATGAGACGGTCTGGGGCGAACAGCCCAAGGGCGACGGTGAACGCGGCCCCCACGCCACCATAGCCGACCGGCGTGCGGAGGAGCCCGGAGAGAGTGCGCTTTGGCGGTGTGACCTTCACCGGTGCTGCGCCGGCCGTAGATGGCGAGGTGAGCGCGCCCCGCAAGTCGGTCAGCAGCCGCTGGAAGCCCGGATCCTCGGTCTCCCCCGTCCAATTCGCGAGATGGCACGCCTGTATCTCGCTGAACTCCCAGGGCGGCGCCATGTCCTCGATCAGCACGGGAAACAGCTTGCGCTGGTCCGCGGCCAGCCGCGCTTCCCGCTGGACCCACTGGCTGGCGGCCGAGTGTTGGGACCACAGGACCACCGTGCACTTCGCGGCCTCGAGCTCCGCCTTGATCACCTCAACGAAGGTCTTTCCGG
>DATLHD010000326.1:0-3021 GCA_035540075.1 Gemmatimonadales bacterium | reverse complement strand
GTTCTGATGCGCGACGTGGTGGATCGGGTCGTCGGTCCCTTTCTGAGCCAGGTGGATGCCGCACTCGACAGCGGATACAGCGCGGTGCTCTACGGGTCCGCGGCGCGCGGTGACTTCGTGCCGGGCCGGTCCGATCTCGATCTCATCCTGGTCACCGACGATCTCTCGCCGGCGCGGCTCTCCAGGCTCGGCGGCGCATTCGCGACGTGGCGCAAGTCGGGCTACGAGCCTCCCCTCGTGATCCTCCGGTCGGAGTGGGCGCGCGCCACCGATGTCTTCCCCATCGAGATCACCGACATGCGGTGCGGTTACGAGGTCCTGCGCGGCCCCGATCCGGTGGCCGGCCTGCAGGTGGCTCCAGCCGACCTGCGCCGGGCCCTCGAGCGCGAGTTCCGCGGCAAGCTGCTCCGGCTGCGGCAGGGCTACGTGGCCGCCGCCGGCGACCCGGTCGCGCTGGGCCTGCTGGCGGAGCGGAGCTCGGGCACCTTCCTCGTGCTGCTGCGCGCCCTCCTCGTGCTGCTCGGTCGCTCGGTGCCGGCGGAGGCCGTGGAGGTGGTGGCGGCGGCCGCCGGGGCGATGGGGATGGACGGGGAGCCGCTGCTCAACGTGGTCCGGCATCGCGCCGAGCGCGGCTGGCGCTGCCCACCAGGGGAGTTCGAGGGCTATCTGGATGCGGTGGCCAGCGCCGCCACCTTCCTCGATCAACTTCAGCTCGGAGATCAGCGATGACGCGCTCTGCGGCGGTCCCGACAACACTCCTCGCGCTCACGCTCCTGTCGAGCGGGTGCGGGTACAACACGATCCAGACGATGGACGAGCGGATCAACCAGGCCAAGGGACAGATCGAGACCCAGCTTCAGCGCCGCGCAGACCTGGTGCCCAACCTGGTGGAGACGGTAAAAGGCATCGCCAAGCAGGAGTCCACCGTCTTCACCAGCATCGCCGAGTCGCGGGCCCGCCTCGCGGGCGCGGTGCAGTCGGGAGACGTGGGACAGATGGCGCAGGCCAATGCGGAGCTGACCCAAGGCCTCGGCCGCCTGCTGGCGATCGTGGAGAACTACCCCGAGCTCCGCTCCAGCGAGAGCTTCCGCGCGCTGCAGGACCAGCTGGAGGGCACCGAGAATCGCATCTCGGTCGCACGCCAGGACTACAACGCCGCCGTCGGGGAGTACAACGCCTACATCCGACGATTCCCGTACAATCTCACGGCGAAGATCTTCGGTTCGGGACCCAGGGAGTACTTCGAAGCGGCGCCCGGATCGGAGACGGCGCCGAAGGTGAAGTTCTGAGTCGGCTGTCACCCTGAACGCAGTGAAGGGGGCCATCTCCAGCATGGCCCCCTTCGCTTTGCTCAGTGTGACACCCGGTCTCAGTCGGTCACCACGTTCTCCGGCAGCACGTACCGCAGCGGATCCACCGGCCGCCCGTTGACGTGCACCTCGTAGTGCAGGTGCGGCCCGGTAGCGAGCCCGGTGTTGCCCACCAGTGCGATCCGCTGGCCGCGGGAGACCCGCTGGCCCTCCCGGACCAGGATCTTCGACGCGTGCGCGAACTTCGTGACGGTGCCGAACCCGTGATCGATCACGATCGTGTTGCCGTAGCCGGATTCCCAGCCGGCCTCGCGCACGACGCCGGCCGCGGGCGCCTCGATCGGCGTGCCCATCGGCGCGGTCACGTCGATCCCCTCGTGCGGTCTCGCCACGTGCAGAATCGGGTGCGAGCGCATGGAGGAGAACGCGCTGGAGAGCCAGCCTTGCGTCGGCATGATGGACGGCGTGGCCGACAGCCGCGCCGAGTGCACCGCGAGGCTATCGGCTGTTTCCTTGAACGACGACGCCAGCAGATTGGCCCGGCGGATCAGGGCGTTGAGATCCACCCGTACCTCGCTGGTGCGGCGCATCGCGCTGCCGGCGTCTCCTTCGACCCCGGCGACCGTAGGGCCGCCGATGCCGGCGGCCTGCACCTGGGGGTCGATCGGCTCGAGATTGGCGAGGACTCGAATGCGGGCGTCGCGCTGCGAGATGCGGGTGAGGGTGTCGGCGAGGGTGGCGAGGCGGCCGTTCAGCTCGTCCAGCTGCTGCTCCAGCCGCGTATTTTCCTGCGTCAGCCGGGCGGACTTGGAGAGGTCCACCGTGCGCGACACGGTCATGTAGCCGAGAACCAGCGCCGCTGCCGCCGCCATGACCGCGCCGCTGATGGCCGTCTTCACCACACGATAGGAGACCTCCATGACCCGGGAGGGCTCCGCATCGTGCGGCACGAACACGACGGTCCAGCGGCGTTTGGCCATTCTGACGAACCTCTCTCTGAAGGAGTCGACGCCGGGATGGCGACGTCGACTTCGGGGCTGAGAGAATATGCTAAGTTCCGGCTCCTCCGGTCGTGATCGAAGTCACGGGGTTCCCCAAGGTGAGCCACGCCGGAACGGATGTCAAGTCTGCAGTCAGTCGGATAACTCTTTGACTGTCAAATAGTTTTGCCCCTCGCTTGCCTAACTCCTAGACGCTGCTTGGCTTGGGAAAAAGCGACTCGGGACGGCTCGTGGCGGCGCCCCCGATCGGGGGTGCCGCGAGGCTCTTCCACGTCCCTCCGGCGACCCCCAGTGACTCGCGGATGCCGGCCGCCTTTCCCGGAATGAACGGCTCGGTGAGGACCGCCAGCCGATAGAGCGCCCGGGCGAGGGCCGCGAGCGCCACGTCGAGCTCGGCGTTGCGCTCCTCCTTGGCCAGCTTCCAGGGCGCCACCTGCTGGATATACAGGTTCGCGGTCGCGACCAGCTCCCACGCGGCCTCCGCGCCGCCGCGAAGGTCGCATGCATCCATCGCTCGGCCATAGGCGGCCACCGCCTTCCGGGCGGCCTCGTCCAGCGAGGTGTTCTGTTGCGCGACCGGCACCACCCCCTCGCGGTACTTCCCGATCATGGCCAGCGAGCGGGACACCAGGTTGCCCAGCCCGTCCGCCAGGTCCGCGGTGTAGCGCTCGTCGAACCGCTCCCAGCTGAAGTTCCCATCGGCCTCGAAG
>DATLHD010000325.1:0-4367 GCA_035540075.1 Gemmatimonadales bacterium | reverse complement strand
CGGGAGGGATGACGAAGACGCTCCGCAACGAAGTCACCTACGAGTATGAACCGGAGCCCTTTGCCGAGCTGGACGTGTACGACCCGGCCACCAATGTCTGGACCACCAAAGCGAGAATGCCCACGGCGCGATGGGGCGCGGCTGCCGGAGTGATCGACGGGAAGCTCTTCGTCGCGGGCGGCAGGGGGGCCGATCTCTCGGTACTGACGAAGACGGAGATGTACGATCCGGCGAGCAATTCCTGGGGGGGGAGAGCGAAGATGTTGACCGGCCGGGAGGGCGCCGGCGCGGCGGTCCTTGGTGGTGTACTCCACGTCCTTGGCGGAACGGGCGGTTCCGACACCGGCGCGCTCACGACGAACGAATCCTACATCAAGTAGTTTGTCACCCTGAGCGAAGCGAAGGGGGCATGATCCCGCCTATGCCCCCCTCGCTGCGCTCGGGAGAGGCGCCGTCAGACTGCCCGCCTCTCCCGCAGCCGCCGGCTCTTCTTGAGGTAGCGGGCAGTCGCCCAGCCGATCGTGAGCAGTCCCAGGCAGCCCCAGAGGACCGCCAGGTAAGCGGCTCGCTCGTGGTAGGAATGGTAGGTGAGCGTTTCCATCACGAGCAGCAGGACCGCGCCGGCCGTCCACATGTAGGTGCTGGTGTACTCCTTGAGCACCACTCGACGCCAGTTGAACTGCGTCTCCTCCAGCGACGCGCGGATGCCCCGGAGCCGGGGGAACCAGCGAGGGACGTCCCGACGGTAGACCTCGTAGCTACCGCCGAATTTGCCGAGGAGGAAGGCCTCCTCGGCGACGACGATCGTCCCGTACGCTAGGAGGAAGAAGGGCACGCCGAGGGCCCACACCCATGGGTTGCCATGGATCAGGAAGAGTCCCAGGACAATGAGCAGGTTTCCCAGGTAGAGCGGGTTGCGCGATTGGGCGAACATCCCGCCGGTCACCAGCCCATCGGCATACACCCGGCGATTCCTCCCGCCCCGAATGATGTACACATGCCCGATCGTGACGATCCGGAGCGCCTGACCCGTCAGGGCGAGGAGCAGGCCAGCGGCGTCCAGGAGCGCATCGAGCTCCTCGCTTCCGCGCAGGTAAGTCGGGCGGAAGCCGAGGCAGAGCGCCAGGAGAACAGCCGGGAACAGCGCGTTCCGGTAGTGGAAGAAGAAGTTGCCGCAGCGGACCGCCAGCGTCGGCCGGCTTTCCAGGGCCGCAGCGCTCACTTGACGGCGATCATGCCGCCGAAGTTGTACCAGCGGAAGAACACGTGGAAGCTGCGGTAGCCCGCCGCGAGCAGCAGGTCGCGGTTTTCTTCGACGCGGTAGGGGATGAGGACGTTCTCCAGGGCCTCCCGCTTCTGGGCGATCTCGAGCTCGGAATAGCCGTTCCGGCGCTTCATGTCGTAGTAGTACTTGATGAACAGCCGGTTGCAGAGCGTTTCCTCTTCGGTCAGCTTCTCGAAGAGGATGAGACACCCCTGCTCGTTCGTCCCCTCGCAGATGCGCCGTACGAGGCGCTCCCGATGCAGTGGGCGGACGAATTGCAGCGTGAGGGTCAGGATGACCACAGAGGCATTGTCGAGGTGGTCGAGCTCGTGCAGATCGGCCTCGACCAGCTCCCGGCAGCGCTGGCGCGGAAGCCGCTCAAGCTTCTCGCGCGCCTTCTGCAGCATCTCGGCGGAATTGTCCATGCCGACGAAACGGACATCCGGGTGCACGACGGGATCGAGCAGTGCGAGCGTGGTCCCGGTGGAGCACCCGAGGTCGTACAGGTTGGTCCCGGGCACCGCGAAGTCGGCAGCGAGCTCGGTCGTCATTCGCTGCATCTCGCCGTAAAACGGGACCGAGCGGCTCACCATGTCATCGAAGACGCTGGCCGTACGCTGATCGAAGGTGAAGTCGGTGGTCCGCTGGACCGGAGTCGCGAAGATGCGATCGGTCGCTAGCTCGGGCTCGGCGACGCGTGCCGACGCGTCCATGGTGCTGTCTCGTCCTGACATTGGGATCTCCGCTGGGGCCAGAAAAGGCAAATATGGGCCCTTCCCCCTCGCTCCGCTCGGGGTCAGGGTGACAAGGGTCAGTCGTCCCGCGGGTGACTCCGGCTGGCTACTTTCCGCTGGGAAGGGCGCCTCGCAAGCTTGGCCTGCGGCATGGTAGCGGCCGGCACGCCCGCGATCCCCAGCCTGGCACGGAGCGCGGGAGTCAGCTGCTTGCGCACCAGTGCCTGGACCATGTCGGGCGTGGGAGAGTCCGCTCCCAGCGGAGTGACTTCACCGCGCTCCAGCGCGAGCACCGGCACGCCGTCGCGATAGAGCACCCGGCTCCGGGCCACGGCCGCGACTCGCTCGCCGGGGGTGATGATGCCGGTCAGGTTGAGCGGGTCCGCGGCGCCGAGCGCAACCAGTCGTCCCGAAGCCGGCTGGCGACGCACTGCGCGGAGCTGACCCACCGCTTCGGAAAGCGCGAACTGCTCGCCCGACATGCCGGAGACGAACCGCCCGCCGCGAACCTCTCCCCTGCCCTCCAAACGCCGATACGCCTGAACCAGCTCGCGCCACAGTGGGGCACCCGCCTCCCGAGGCAGCAGCCGTTTGAACACCACGCCGTAGCGACGGAGCAGCGACCGCGCAGCGAGCTCGACCGGCTCTTCCGCGCCTCGGTCCACCAGCGACCAACGGCCCGCGCTCTCGATCCCGAACGGTGCGGTCCGGTGGCGTCGGCGACCGCCGCCGAGCGGCTTGCGCTTGCTCGAAGGCGTGATCAATGCTCGAAGCCCGGCGAAGCTATCCGACGTGACCAGCCCCAGCCCGGCCAGCTCGCCAAGCGCCTGCTCCACCTGTGTGGGGAGCAGGCCGGACAGCGGCGCCAGCTCGTGGAAGAACGACGCGCCGCGGCGCTCCAGCACCTCGCGAACCCTAGCGGCGTAGGTGGAGAGCTCCGGGCTCTCCACAGGCCGGTCTCCCGCATGCTCTCGCGCGAAGAGCGCGATCGGGGTGGAGCGGATCGGCGGAGCCGTTCCCCCGCTCCGACGTCCCGCCGCCCAACGGACGCGCCCGGTGAGACTCAGCGTGTCCAGAAGGGTCGGATCGTACTCCTCGACCCGCGCGGCCAGGAGGTCGCTCTCCCACGCCGCGGCGGGAACCTCGAAGCCGTCGAGCTGCTCGACGACTGACGCGAGACCTTCCAGCCCCGCGGCCCGATGCTCGGGGTCCACCCGCTGCCAGGCGAACAGGAATCGCATGAAATCCGCCGGGCTCACCGGCTCGATCTCCGCGCGGAGGCGATTGAGCGTGTAGCGATGTATACGCGCCAATAGTCGGCGCTCGCACCACTCCAGCTCGGCCGGGGCCTCGGCATCGCGGGGACTGAAGCGCCCGCGGAGCACCACTCCCTCGGCCTCCAGCGCGACGAGTGCCGCGTCCACCTCGCTCTCCGGCACGCCGATGGTCGCCGCGAGCGCGGCCGCGCTGGTCGGACCGACGATGCCGAGACGTCCTCGTACGATCTCGCGTACGTCGGGCAGCTCCGCATCCGCCCGACGCTCCGCGGCGACCCAGAGGCCCTCGACTCGCACCGCACGCCCGGTCTCGACCAGCTCGTTCATGTACGCGGCCCAAGGGGAGGCCTCGGCGTCGGTCAGGAACCCGGAAGTCAGCAAGGCGTCGTGCAGCTCGTCCGCGTCCCGGACCTCCGGCCAGACCTCCTCGCGCACCCGCTGGATGGCCGCGGGATCGAGCGCACCGAGGTCGTCCGCGGAGGAAGGCTCGAAGGCGCGGCGGGTGTACACCGCCTGGGCGCGGCGCTCCTCCAACGGAGCGTCGTCGAGGAACTGGTAGGGCCTCGCGTTGAGGATCTCGTGCGCCAGCGGCGACGGCTCCGGCACATCGCGGGCGAGGCACCGGATCTCGCCCGCGTGGATCCGGCGGAGCACGGCGATCAATCCGTCGACGTCCATCACCTCGTGCAGGCAGTCGTCGACCGTCTGCCGCACCAGCGGGTGATCGGGGACCTCGCGATCGCCCGGGATGTTCTCCAGGCACGCGGCGGCGTCCGGGAAGACGGCGGCGAGCAGGTCCTCCGCCTCCATCCGCTGGATCTGTGGCGGCACCTTGCGTCCGCCGCGACTCCGCGGCAGGGCCAGGGCGATCGAGGCATTCCACCGCCAGTGGGTGCCGAACATGGGGGCGTCGAGCAGCGCCTGCACCAGCACGTCCCGCACGGTGTCGGGGTGGAGGTAGCGGAAGACGCTCTCCAGCGGGAACGAGTGCTGCGGACCCAGCGACAGCAGCACCGCGTCCTCGGTCGCGGCCGCCTGGAGCTCGAAGTTGAACTGGCGGCAGAAGCGCTTGCGGAGCGCAAGGCCCCAGGC
>DATLHD010000324.1:0-7964 GCA_035540075.1 Gemmatimonadales bacterium | reverse complement strand
GGCATGTCCTCCGACGCGATGCCGATACCCGTGTCGGCCACCGACACCCACACCACGTTCTTGGTCACCAACTTGCGGTCGTCGCCCACGCGGTCGGCGGGCGGGGCCAGCGGCGCGCGGGTGCTGAGCGCGGAGAGGATGATCGAGCCGCCCTCGCCGGTGAACTTCGAGGCGTTGGACAGGAGATTGAACAGAACCTGGCGCACCCGGACGCCGTCGGCCACGACGTTGAGGGGCTTGTCATCGAGCTCCAGCCAGACGTGCTGCTGCTTCGCGCGCCGCAGGCTCTCCGTGTCGGCCACCGCGCCCGTGATCGCCTCGCGCAGGTCGGTGGGGGCGAGGGAGAGCGACATGCGCCCGGCATCCACCTTGGACAGGTCGAGAATTCCGCTGATCAGCTCGAGCAGGTGACGGCCATTGCGGAGGATCGCCTCGAGGAACTCCCGCTGCTGCGCGCTCACCGGGCCGATGCTTTCGGAGAGCATGAGATCGGAGAACCCGATGATGGCGTTGAGCGGGGTGCGCAGCTCGTGGCTCATGTTGGCGAGGAACTCGCCCTTGAGCCGGGCCGCCCGCTGCAGCTCGACGTTCTTCGCCACCAACGTGCGCTCGCTCCGGCGGATCTCGTCCAGCACCGCCGCGCGATCGAGACCGACCACTACTTGGTCGCCCAGCGTCTCGAGCAGCTGGAGGTCGTGCTCGGTGAACGGCCGCCCGTCGCGGTGGTTGAACACGCTGACGGCGCCGATGACGACCCCGGCGGAGCGAAGCGGCACTATCGCCGCCGTACGGAGCAGGACGTCCAGACCCGGCATCCGGTAGCTGCGTGGGTCGGCGTTCATGTCGTTGGTGACGATAGGCGTGCCGCTGGAGACCACCGACCCGACCAGTGAGCCGTCCACGGGGACGAGCGATCCCATGGCGGGAGCCAGGGGTCCGGTCACCGCTGCGACCCGCAGGAACCGGCCTTCTTCCACCACCAGCGCGACCGCGCCGCTCTCCGCCTGCAGCAGATCCGCCGCCGCGTCGGCGATCTCCTGAAGCAGGGCGCCGATCTCGCTGCTGGCGAGCAGCGTGGCGGCCACCCGGCGCAGCCGCTCGAGCTCCCGGTTGCGGGCCGCCGCGGAGGCGAGCGCATCGCGAAGGGCGGCGGTCTGGCTCCGTGCCCGCATGTCGCCGACGTACACCACCCCGAAGGTGATGCCCGTCGCGAGCAGGGCGAGCAGGATGCCGAGCCAGTGGCCCTGGAACGCGTAGTAGACGCCGATCCAGCCGGCGGCGACCGCGATCCCGCCGACCAGACGGAACACGTTCGTCCCCGCCAGATGCCACCGATTCATCCGCGGGGCTCGTCCCACAGCAGCTCGTGAAAGGTGGTTTCTCCCGTGGCCAGCATGCGCCTGAGATACGGCCGGCACAGCCCGCACTGTGCGCCGCAGCCGGTCACGCGCATGAGGGCTTCCAGGTCCCAGCCCGCCGCGCGGGCCCGGGGGAGCAGCTCCCCGAACGGCACCCCGCGACAGAGGCACATCGAGACGGTGACCGCGGCCACTCGACGCCTACGGGTTGGTGGGCCGCAAGTCCACTTCGCTGACGAGCGCGCGGAGGGGGAGGCGAAGGGTGTGGAGAATGGACTCGGCGACGTCGTCCGGCCGGAGGATGCGCTCCGGGTCAGACTTCAGCATCGGCTGGTCGCGGAGCATGCCGGTGTCCACCGAGCCGGGACAGATCGTGATGACGCGGATGCCTTCCTTGCGCAGCTCGAGCATCAGCGAGCGGGCGAAACCGAGCACCGCGTGCTTGGAGGCGGTGTACGCGGTACCGCCGACGAAACCGTTCCGCGCGGCCAGGCTCGCCACGTTCACGATGTCGCCCCGGCCCTTCGCGCGCATCGGCGGCAGCACCGCGCGGGTCATCAGGTAGAGGCTGCGGAGGTTGGTGGCCATGGTGACGTCCCAGTCCTCGAGCGTCAGCTCGCCGATCGGCCGGGCGATGAGGATCCCCGCGTTGTTCACCAGCACCCCGATGTCGCCCAGGGCGGCCGACACCTGCTCCACGATCGCGGTGACGTCGCCGGGTTGGGACACGTCGCCGGCGCGGCCCGCGGCCTCGATGCCGGCGCCGCGCAGCTCCTCCACCAGCGCGGCGATCTTCGACTCGGTGCGAGAGCAGACGCCGACCCGGTAGCCGGCGCGACCGAGGGCGAACGCGGTGGCCCGGCCGATGCCGTGCGTGGCACCGGTGATGAGCGCCGTGGTCGAGGGGGTCATGGGAAGAAGATAATTACCTTCCGTCATGACCCTCCCGCTTCAGCACCCCGTCGTCCGGCCCAACATTGCCGGCCGGCGACCGGGGGAGCCTCCCGTCTCCTGGCGCGAGAGACTCCAGGCTCTCCGACATCTCCCTCGCCTGCTGCAGATGGTGTGGGAGACGGAGCCCGGCTACGTGGTGGGCATCCTGGTGCTCCGGGTGGCGCGCGCCCTGATCCCGCTCGCGGTGCTGTGGGTGGGGAAGCTGATCGTGGACGAGGTGGTGCGTGCGATCGGGGTGGCGGGCACCGGCGCGCCGGCGCCGTGGCTCCGGCTCGCCGAGCTGCTCGCCCTGGAGCTGGGCATCGCGCTGGTGGGCGAGGGGCTCAGCCGGCTCTCCGCCCTGCTGGAGAGCCTGCTTGGCGATCTCTTCGCCAACCGGACCAGCGTCGAGCTCATGCGCCACGCGGCTACGCTCGACCTGGAGCAGTTCGAGGACGCGGAGATCTACGACCGCCTGGAGCGGGCCCGCCGGCAGACCGTAAACCGCATCGGGCTCTTCACCCTCCTGCTCGCCACACTGCAGGACCTGATCACGCTCGTCACCCTGTCGGTGGCGCTGGCGGTGTACGTCCCCTGGCTGCTGGTCCTGCTGGTCGTGGCCGTGCTGCCGTCCCTCCTGGGCGAGACCCACTTCGCCTCGCTCGGCTATTCGCTGCTTTACTCCTGGACTCCCGAGCGACGGCAGCTCGACTATCTCCGCTACATCGCGGCGAGCGACGTCTCCGCCAAGGAGCTCAAGATGTTCGGGCTGTCGGACTTCCTGGTCGGCCGCTACGACCGGCTCTCGCGGGAGTTTTACGAGGCCAACAAGGCGCTCTCGATGCGCCGAAGCCTGGTATCGAGCCTGCTCGCGGCGGTCGGGACCCTGGGGTACTACGCGGCGTACGCCGTCATCATCTATCTCACGGTGGTCGGGCACCGGTCGCCCGGGGGCGTGTTCACCATCGGGGTGCTCACCTTCCTCGCGGGCTCGTTCCGCCAGAGCCGCGACCTGATCCAGCGAGTGCTGCTGTCCCTCTCGCAGATCTTCGAGCAGAGCCTCTATCTCGACGACCTGTTCAGCTTCCTCGCACTGGAGCCGCGGATCCGCCCGACGGCCGGCGCGCGGCCCGTACCCCATCCGATCCGGCAGGGCTTCACCTTCGAGGGCGTGGGCTTCCGCTACCCGGGCGCGGAGCACTGGGCGGTGCGCGGCCTCGACTTCACCCTGGCGCCGGGCGAGCGGCTCGCGCTGGTGGGCGAGAACGGCGCGGGCAAGACCACCCTGGTGAAGCTCCTGGCCCGGCTGTACGAGCCCACCGAGGGACGGATCCTGCTCGACGGCATCGACCTCCGGGAGTACGATCTCGAGAGTCTCAGGCGGAACGTCGGGGTGATCTTCCAGGACTTCGTGCGCTACGATTTCCTGCTGCGCGAGAACATCGCGGTGGGCAACATCGGCGGGCTCGAGGACGAGCCCCGGATCCAGAGCGCGGCCGCACGAAGCCTGGCCGACACCGTGGCGGCGCGACTTCCCGGGCGCTACGGACAGATGCTGGGCCGGCGGTTCGAAGGCGGCGTGGACCTGTCGGGCGGCGAATGGCAGAAGGTGGCATTGGCCCGGGCGTACATGCGCGAGGCCCAGCTGCTGATCCTCGACGAGCCCACCGCCGCGCTCGACGCCCGGGCCGAGTACGAAGTCTTCCTCCGCTTCTCCGAGCTGACCCAGGGACGGATGGCGGTGCTCATCTCCCACCGCTTCTCGACCGTGCGCATGGCCGACCGGATCGTGGTGCTCCGCGGCGGGGAGCTGGTGGAGCATGGCACGCACGAGGAGCTGCTCGCGCTGGGCGGGCTGTACTCGGAGCTCTTCCAACTTCAGGCTGCGGGGTATCGTTGATGACCGCTCGTGACACGTGGGTTGTGACAGCGCTCCTCGCCTTCTTCGTTCTCCTTCCCCCGGCCGAAGCCCAAACCCAGACCCGCACCTTCACCCGCGCCGACACGCTCCGCGGCAGCATTACCCCGGAGCGGGCGTGGTGGGACGTTACCTTCTACGACCTGCGCGTCAGGCTCGACCCCTCCGACAGCACGGTCCGGGGCCGCAACGCCATCACCTACAAGATCACCGGCAAGTCCCGCGAGATGCAGATCGACCTGCAGGAGCCGCTGCGAGTGGACAGCGTGATGCAGGCCGGTCACCGGCTCCAGTTCCGGCGCGAGGGGAACGCCTTCTTCGTGCGCCCGGCCGGCCGGCAGCGCGTCGGCGAGACGGGCACCGTCACCGTGTACTACAGCGGGCGGCCGAAGGTCGCGGAGAACCCGCCGTGGGACGGCGGATTGATCTGGGCACGGGGGCCCGGCGGCGAGCCCTGGATCAGCGTGGCCTGCCAGGAGCTCGGCGCCAGCGTGTGGTGGCCGAACAAGGACACCCAGGCGGACGAGCCCGACAGCCAGCGGGTCGCGCTCACCGTGCCGGACTCGCTCCAGGCCCTCGCCAACGGGCGGCTTCGCAGCGTCGAGCGGGGACCGGAGGGCACCACCTACGAGTGGTTCGTCTCCGCGCCGATCAACAACTATGGCGTGTCCGCCTACGTGGGCCGGTACGCGCAGATGAACCAGACGTTCATGGGGGAGGGCGGGCTGCTCACACTCACCCTGTGGCCGCTGGCCGCCAACCTCGAGCGGGCGCGAGCCCAGTTTACCCAGGTGCAGCCGATGCTCCGCTGCTTCGAGCATTGGTTCGGGCCGTACCCGTGGTATCGTGACGGGTATCAGCTCATCGAGGCCCCCCACTTGGGGATGGAGCACCAGAGCGCCGTCGCCTACGGCAACGGCTACCACAACGGCTACAAGGGGAAGGATCTCTCGGGCACCGGGTGGGGACTCACCTGGGACTTCATCATCGTGCACGAGTCCGCCCACGAGTGGTTCGGCAACAACATCACGACGGCCGACATCGCGGATATGTGGGTGCACGAGACCTTCGCCAACTACTCCGAGTCGCTCTACACCGAGTGCCGCTTCGGGCCGGCCGCCGGGGCGGAGTACGTCATCGGCACCCGCGCCCTCATCCAGAACGACCGGCCCATCGTCGGGACCTACGGGCTGAACGCCCGCGGATCGGGGGACATGTACCCCAAGGGCGGCAACATGCTCCATACGATTCGGCACATCATCGACGACGATGCCCGGTGGACCCGGATCCTGCGCGGGCTCAACGCCGAGTTCCGCCACCGGATCGTGACCGGCAGGCAGGTGCGGGAGTACATCACCGCCCAGGCCGGTGTGCCCCTCGAGAAGGTCTTCGACCAGTACCTCACCACGACACGGATCCCCGCGTTCGAGTACCGTCTGGACGGCTCTAAGCTCTCGTACCACTGGGCCGACGTCGTTCCCGGCTTCGCGATGCCGGTGCGGGTGCAGGTCTCGCCCGACAGCACGGTCCGGCTTGCACCGACCGAAGCCTGGCAGACGGCGGTGCTGCCGCTCCGGTATCCCGAGGACTTCGCGGTGGACCCCAACTTCTACGTGATCCCCCGCCGAGCCGACTGACCGGCAATTTCCGCCGGTTTGACAAGCGCCGGGAGAGTCTCCACCTTGGGAATTCAACCTTTCCAAGGAGGTGGAGACCATGAAGGTCTATGGCTCCAACGCCATCCGGAACGTGGCGTTCGTCGGCCATGGCGCGAGTGGCAAGACATCGCTCGTTGACGCGCTCGCCTGGGTGGCCGGACCCAGCCGGCGGCACGGCAACATCAAGGACGGCACCACTCTCACCGACTCCTCCCCCGACGAGATCGACCGCAAGCACTCGATCAATCTGGCCGTCGGCTTCGCCGAATGGCTCGACACCAAGATCAATCTCATCGATACCCCGGGTTACCTCGACTACTTCGGCGAGGTGGTGACCGGCCTCCACGCGGCCGACGCGGCCGTGGTGGTGGTGAGCGGCACCGGCGGCGTCGAGGTGGGCACCGAGAAGGTCTGGGAGGTCTGCGACCACCTGCACCTGCCGCGCATGCTCTTCGTGTCCATGATGGACAAGGAGCACGCCGACTTCGAGCGGGTGTACCAGGACATCCGGGCTCACCTGACCCCCAAGGTGGTGCCGGTCGAGATCCCCATCGGCGACGGTCCGGCCTTCCACGGGATCATCAATCTCTTCTCCGGACACTGCCACAACTACAAGAAGGGAACCGCCAAGAGCGAATACGACGTGGTTCCCATCCCCGAGGAATACCAGCGCCGCTACCAGGATTACAGCGAGCAGCTCACCGAGGCCGTGGCCTCGACCGACGACGAGCTGATCGAGCGATACCTGGGTGGCGAAGAGATTCCGCGGGAACAATTCATCGGCGCGGTGAAGCGCGCCATGCTGGCCGGGCAGATCGTCCCCCTTTTCTGTGGGAGCGCCACCCTCACCTACGGTCTGCGGACGCTGCTCAAGAAGATGGTGGAGCTGTTGCCCTCGCCGGCGGAGGTGCGGCCGCCGGTCGAGGCGCCGCTGGTCGGCCGGGTGTTCAAGACTCTGTCGGAAGCCCACGTGGGCGACGTCACCCTGTTCCGGCTTTATGCCGGTGAGCTCAGGAACGGCCAAGAGGTGTGGAACGCGGAGCACGAGGTGGCGGAGAAGCTGAACCACCTGTCCATTCAGCAGGGCAAGGAGCGGATCGAGGTGGAGCGGCTCAGCGCGGGTGACATCGGGTCGGTGGCCAAGCTGCGCGACACGCACACCGGCGACACCTTCTGCCATCGCGATCAGCCGGTGCGACTCCCGCCGCTACCACTGCCCGAGGCGGTGGCGACCTCCGCCGTGCTGGTGAAGCAGCGCGGGGAGGAGGACAAGCTGGCCGCGGGACTGCACAAGCTGCACGAGGAAGATCCCACCTTCCACTTCGAGTACAGCTCGGAGCTGGGGCAGACGCTCATCCACGGGATGGGGGAGCGGCACTTCGACACCATCCTGAACCGGCTGGAGCGCAAGTTCGGCGTGCACGCGGAGCTGACCCGACCGAAGGTGGCCTACCGCGAGACGCTCAAGGGGAAGGGCGAGGGCCAGGGGAAGCACAAGAAGCAGACGGGCGGCAGGGGCCAGTACGGCGACTGCTGGGTCCGGCTCTCCCCTCGGTCCAGGGGCGCCGGTTACGCCTTCGTGGACAGCATCGTGGGCGGAGTCATCCCCAACAAATACATCCCGGCGGTGGACAAGGGGATTCAGGAGGCGGCGGAGCGTGGATTCGTAGCCGGCTACCCGATGGTGGACTTCCAGGCCGAGTGTTACGACGGCTCCTACCACGACGTCGACAGCAACGAGATGTCATTCAAGATGGCCGGCATCCAGGCCTTCAGAAACGTCGTGTCGAAGTGCCGACCGGTGCTGCTGGAGCCGCTGGTGGACCTCGAGGTCTGGACGCCGGAAGACGCACTGGGCGACGTGATGGGTGATCTGAGCTCTCGCCGCGGCCAGATCCTCGGCACGGAGTCCGACGGCCGGCTCACCAAGGTGCGCGCGGTCCTGCCCGAAGCCGAGCTCTACAAATACTCCACCACGCAGCACTCCATCACCCATGGCCGGGGCACTCACCGGCAGCGGCTCCACGGGTACGCCGAGGCGCCACCCGAGGTGGCGACGAAGGTGGCCGCGGAGAATCAGAAGGAGCACGCGGTCGC
>DATLHD010000323.1:0-3344 GCA_035540075.1 Gemmatimonadales bacterium | reverse complement strand
CACGCGCCGTACACCGTGAGCGGGCCGCTCTACGCCGCCGTCGCCACCTGGGCCAGGGTGGAGTCCCTTCCGCTCGCCGTGCATCTGGCCGAATCACCCGCGGAATCGGAGCTGCTCCTGCGGGGGACGGGGCCGTTCGCCGATGCATGGCACGAGCGGGGAATTCCGCTGCCTCCCGGCCCGCGATGCTCGCCGGTCGAATGGGTCGAGCGACATGGGGTGCTGGGGGAGAGCACGCTCTGCATTCACGTGGTCCAGGCGGATGAGGCCGATCTGGCGCGATTGGCCCGCAGCGCCGCCGCGGTGGCGCACTGCCCACTCAGCAACGCGGCGCACCGGCACGGCGAGGCCCCGCTCGGCGGTTTCCTGGCGTGGGGAATACGCGTGGGACTGGGAACCGATTCGGTGCTCAGCGTCGGCACGCCCGACCTCCTCGCCGAGGCGCGCGCGGCGAGACGGCTGGCCGATCTCGACGCCGATGCCGCGCTGACCCTCGCGACGCTGGGCGGGGCGCGGGCGCTGGGGCTCGAGGGGGAGATCGGTAGTCTGGAGCCGGGGAAGTGGGGCGACTGCGCGGTCGTCCGCCCCCGGTCCCCGGCCGGCGGTCCGGCGGAACAGGTGATTGGGGCAAGGCGGGAGGATGTGGTCGCCACTTTCCTCGGAGGACGGGACGTGTACCGAGCCGAGCCGGTGCGGGCATGAAGATCCAGCGGCACGCCGCGATCCTGCGGGTGGTGCGCGAGCGGCGGATCGAGAGCCAGGACGAGCTGCGGGAAGCCCTGGCCGCGGAAGGCTTCACAGTCACTCAGGCGACGCTGTCGCGAGATATCCGCGAGCTCGGCCTGGCCAAGCTCGCGGATCCACAGGGTGGTGCCTACTACGCGCACCCCCACCGGGCCGCGCTGCGGCCGGATCTCGCGCAGGTGCTGCCGGCGCTGTTGGTGAGCGTGGACGGGGTCGGACCCTTGCTGGTGCTCAAGACCGCGAGCGGCTCCGCCGGCGCGGTGACCGAGGCGCTGGACCAGGCGGGCTGGGGCGAGATCATGGGAACGATCGCGGGTGACGACACCGTGCTGGTCATCGCCCGCAGCCCGAAGCTCCGGGAGGCCATCGCGTCGCGGATCCAATCGCTGGTCAGGAAATAGCTTGCATGACCCGGGGAGGGTCTGGGGGAGCAGGTACTTCCCTTGCCGCCGCCCCCGGGTGGTCATTACGATTTCAATGCGCCTGGCTCGGCCCTTGCAGACTCTCGCGCTGGGCCGGCCCGTCCATTCCCTGATACTGGCTGCGGAGAAGTAGCGTGCGGTGTCTGGCGTTGAACGCCTCATTCGAGCCGCTGACTATGGTCCCCGTTCGGCGCGCGCTGCGCCTGGTGATCGAGGGCAAGGCGGAGATCGTCGAATCGGACAGCGGTGACGTCGTCCGGAGCGAACGGCTCATATTGCCCAAACCGGCGATCATCCGCCTGATGAGGTTCGTGCACGTCCCCCGCCGCTTCCGTCGCCAGGTCACCAACACATTCCTCTTCGCTCGCGATGGCTACCGGTGCCAGTACTGCCACCGGGGCAACGTCGAGCTGCGCCACCGGGAGTGCCTGACGCGTGACCACCTGATCCCGCTGTCCCGCGGCGGCGACAACGAGTGGAACAACGTCGTGACGGCCTGCAGCACCTGCAATACGCGGAAGGGGAACCACCTGCCGGAGGAGTGCGGCATGCATCCCCACGCGGTGCCACGCGAGCCGCACTTCGTGCACCTCTCCTGGGCCGTGCGCCGTCTGTCCTCGCAGCAGGCGAAGTACATCAAGCTGTTCTACGGCGAGGAGGCGCTGAAGGCCCTGGGCGGGACTATCTGATCGAGAACCTTCCCGTTCTCGCCTCCAGCCTCAGACTCGGCAGCCCGGCGAGCCGCAGCAGGAACCGCGTCGCTCCTCGTCCCATCGCGTCGCTCAGTCCCCCGTCGCCCCGCCTCGTCGTTCCCCCATCCAGGAACCGCTCCAGCTCCTCCAGGTCGTCGTCCGACAGCGTCGAGACTTCCAGCGTCGAGCTGTAGTAGTAGTTGCCCTGCTGGGCGGGACTCACGTTGATCTGGTAGGCGAAGGCGAGGGCGGCGGTGAGCGCGTCGAGCGTGGCGTAGCGGCGTTCCTGTACCCGACTGCCGAAGATGGTGAGCATGGTGTACTCGTCCAGCAGCGGTTCGTGCCGGAGCACCACGTCCCAGTAGACCTGGCGGGTGAGCTGATCCATCCATCCGTTCCTGGAGCGCCAGACCTCGATCCGATAATGCAGCCGCACGGGAAGGCCGGAGCGGAGCGTGGACAACCAGCGGCCGTCGCCGAGGAGGTTCTCCGATCGCACCACCGGCGCGCGTGCCCCGCGCACGGCCGTATCCGGCGTGAGCCGCACCTCCAGCCGGACAGAGTTCCCCGTCTGCGCCCTCGACTCACCGGGGATCGCAACGGCGAGCAGTGCCAGCAGGAGGAGAACGGCCACTAGAAGCGACGCTGGAGACGGACCAGGAACTTGACCGACTCGCCTTCGGAGATCCCCTTCGCGATGTAGGCGCCGATCTCACCGGCGTCGAGCCCCAACCCCACATCCACCTTCCACTCGTCGAACGAAGGGATGCGGTTCACCGGCACCTGTCCGGGGCCGCTGCCCGCGAGCCAGCCCTTGCCGGCGTCGCTCAGCAGCACGAGGTCCGCTTCCTCGATGCCGATGAAGCGGCTTCCGCCGCTCTCCCGATCGCCGACCCGAAAACCGAGATTGAGCGCGACCCGGGTCCGGACCTCCACCTGTACGCTGATGACCCGGTCGCACAGCGCCGTCTCCGCCGGATCCTCGAAATCGGGTGGAGCGCAGTCGAAGGTGCGGAAGTCGTACCCGGGGAGAATGTCCGGGCCGCCCATCGAGACTCGCCGCTGCACCGACAGACGGTCGCCGTCCACCCAGCCATCGGCCCGAAGCCGGCCGTTCACCCGCAGGTAGGGTGTGATGCGAGTGTAACGGCGGAAGTCGAGGAGCAGGCGGGAGAACTGGTAACGGCGCCCGAGGGGGACCGGTGGCCGCACCAGCTCGGGCAGATCCACCGGCGTCACGTCTCCGGTGCTGGAATGCTCGAAGCGGGCGCGGAGGAGCCAGCCGGTGCTCGGCAGGTAGCGCTCGTTCCGGGTGTCGAAGTCCACCTGGGCGCCGGTCGTGATGTAGTGCCCGTCGTCGATCGGCGGATTGGGCCGCCAGGTACTGCTGTTGCGGAACAGCGACCACGGGTCGGTGGCGCGCACCGAGCGCTCCTCGTCCCGCCGGCGCGATACCTCCAGGCGGAGCGACCGGGTGGCCTGCGCC
>DATLHD010000322.1:0-7941 GCA_035540075.1 Gemmatimonadales bacterium | reverse complement strand
TGCCCGAGCGGTTCGTGCTCCATCCCTACGGCGTCGCCGATTTCGACGGCACCGCTCGCTTCGCCGCACCGAGAAAGCGCAAGTTCGCGTCCTTCAGCATGGTGCGGCAGGAGGGCGTGGGCCCTGCCGTGGAGGCCCCCGTGCATCGGCTCACCACCCTCATCGACATGCTCCGTCTGCCGCCGCCGGACGTGCTCAAGCTGGACATCGAGGGTGCCGAGTACGCTGTGCTCGCCGACCTGCTGGCGGGCGCCATCCGCCCCGGGCAGATCCTGGTCGAGTTTCACCACCGCTGGCGCGAGGTGGGAGTGCGGCGCACTCGGCGGGCGTTGAGGTTGCTGGCAGGGGGCGGGTATCGGATCGCTGACGTGTCGGAGAACGGGATGGAGTATGTGTTTTTGCACCGCGCCTGATTCCGCATCATCTTTCATGTCCAATGCTTCGCCTCAACACGTTCGGCGGCCTCGTGCTCCAACAGGACGGGCAGCTGCACACCGGCCCCGCCTCTCAGCGGCGGCGCCTCGCGCTGCTCGCCGTGGTCGCGGCGGCCGGCCCGCGCGGGGTGAGCCGCGACAAGCTGCTCGCCTTGCTGTGGCCGGACAGCGAGGCCGAGGCGGCGCGTCATTCGCTGTATCAGGCGGTGCACGCCACCCGCCGCTCGGCGGGGAGCGACGAGATCTTCCTTGGCGGCACGACCCTGCAGCTCAATCCCCAGCTCATCACCAGCGACGTCGGCGAGTTCGAGGAGGCGGTCGAGACCGGCTCGCACGAGCAGGCCGTGCGGCTGTACCGCGGTCCCTTCCTGGACGGCTTCCGGCTGGAGAGCGCTCCCGAGTACGAGCAGTGGCAGGATGGCGAGCGAGTGCTCCACGCCCGGCAGTACGCGACAGCCCTGGAGTCGCTGGCGGCCGAGGCGGCCGCACGCGGTGACCACCCGGCCGCGGTCCGCTGGTGGCGACGGCTTGCCGCGGCGGAGCCGGTCAGCACCACGGCCGCCGTTGGATTGATCGAAGCCCTCGTCGCCGCCGGAGACCGCGCCGGCGCCCTCCAGTTCGCCGGCGTGCACCGCTCCCTGGTCCGCCAGCACCTGGAGACCGAGCCCGGTCCGGAGATCGAGCGCTGGATCGAGCGGCTCCGCTCGGGCGAAGTCCCGGTGGCGGCGCCCGCACCTCGGCCGCGCCCCGCCTCCGGTCCCGAGGCGGCTCGGGAGGCGGCCGCTCGCGAGCTGGACGAGATCCGCCGGGCGCTCTCGGATCGCTACCAGGTCGGCGATCGCATCGGTGAGAGCACGCTGCTCCTCTCGTTCGCCGCGCGCGACCGGCGCGACACCCGCGAGGTGGAGCTCCACGTCCTGAGCCCGCGCCTCGTCGGTCTCGGCGGCGGCGAGCGTGTGCTCGATGCGCTGGAGCGGGTCGTCGCGCTCCGCGACCCGCGCATCGTCCCGGTGCGCGAGGCCGGCGCGATCCAGGGCCGGATCTACTTCGCGACTCCGCCGCTCGAGGGCGCGTCGCTCCGCGACCGGCTCGCGCGCGAGCGCCAGCTCCCCGTGGCCGACGTGCGGCGGATCGCCCTGGAGCTGCTCGACGCGATGGTGTACGCCCACGGCCACGACGTCCGCCACGGCGATCTCCGTCCCAAGCACGTCCTGCTCGGCCGCAACGGAGCGACCGTCGCGAGCTTCGGCCTGGTCGAGGCCCTGGACCTCGCCGAATCGGGCAGCGCGGGCAGCACCGCGGTCACCATCGGCGCCCCGGCGTATCTCTCCCCCGAGCAACTGGCCGGCGAGAGCAACGCCGACGAGCGGAGCGATCTCTACAGCCTGGGCTGCATCCTCTTCGAGGCGCTCGCCGGCGAGCCGCCGTTCGGCGGCAGCAATCTGGCGACGGTTCTCAGCCGCAAGCTGACCCAGGCCGCGCCAGCGGTCAGCACCCTGCGCGAGAGTGTGACGCCCGAGCTCGACCGCTTCGTGGCCCGGTGCCTGGCCCGTCTGCCCGCCGACCGTTTCCAGCGCGCGGCGGAAGCGCGGGAGGCGCTCCAGGCCACACCATGACCGACGCTCACCTGGCCGCGCTCGCCGAGGCCCTCGCCGGTCGCTACGTGATCGAGCGGGAGATCGGCCGGGGCGCGGCGGCGGTGGTGTACCTGGCGCAGGACCTCCGCCACGGACGACGCGTCGCGCTCAAGGTGCTCCACTCCGAGCTGGGCGCGGCGCTGGGGGTCGAGCGCTTTCTTCGCGAGATCCGCACCCAGGCCCGCCTGCAGCACCCGCACATCCTGCCGCTCTTCGATTCCGGCAGTGCCGCGGGGCGGCTCTTCTGCACCATGCCCTACGTGGAGGGCGGCTCGCTCCGCGACCGGCTCCGGCGGGACAAACAGCTCCCGGTGGAGACCGTCGCGCAGCTGGTGACCGAGGTCGCCTCCGCGCTCACCTACGCCCACGCGCTCGGCGTCATCCACCGCGACATCAAGCCGGCGAACATCCTGATCTCCGGGGGCGGCCACGCGCTGCTCACCGACTTCGGCATCGCCTACGAGATCGAGGACGGTGGTGGGCGCGACCGGGCGAAGCGGATCACCGAGTCCGGCGTCACCCTCGGCACTCCCACCTACATGAGCCCGGAGCAGTCGGTGGGCGACGAGGCAGTGGACTCCCGCAGCGACGTCTACTCGCTCGCCGTGGTGGTCTACGAGATGCTTGCCGGCGCGCCGCCGTTCACCGGGCCCAACCCGCGGGCGATCATGGCGCGCCGGCTGACGGCGGCGCCGCCCCCGCTCGCGGCGGTGCGGCCGGAGCTTCCGCCGGGGGTGGAGGCGGCGATTACGCGCGCCCTCGCCCGGCAACCCGCCGACCGGTTCGACACCGCGGCCGACTTCGCCGTCACCCTGTGCGGCCGCGGCGAGGAGCCGCCACCGGAGCCGGGGGAGCCTGGGCCCCCCGATCGGCGCCCCTGGCGCCGCTATGTCGCGGCCGCGGCGCTGGCGATCCTGCTCCTGGTCGGCGCCGTGCTCGGGGCGCAACGCGCGCTCCGCCGCGATGCGGCGCCGCCGCCACCCAGTCAGCGGATGCTGGTCGTGCTGCCGTTCAGGAACCTCGGCGACTCGGCCGACGCCTACTTCGCCGACGGCCTGACCGAGGAGCTCACCAGCCGGCTCGCCAGCCTCGGCGGGCTCCGGGTCATCAGCCGCACCAGCGCGGAGCAGTACCGGGCGAGCACGCGCCCGCTCAAGCAGATCGGCGCCGAGCTGGGCGCGGGGTACGTGCTCGAAGGAAGCGTGCACCTCGACCGCGGCGCGGCTGGCGCGAGCCGCGTGCGGGTGCGCCCCAGGCTCATCTCCGTCGCGAACGACAGCCAGCTCTGGAGCGAGCCCTACGAGGTGGAGCTGACCGAGGTCTTCCGGGTCCAGACCGATATCGCGGAGCGGGTGAGCCGATCGCTCGACCTCGCCCTGCGCGCGCCGGAGCGCGAGGTGCTCGCGAAGGTCGGCACCCGCGATCCGGTGGCCTACGACTTCTACTTGCGGGGGAACGACTACCTCGGCCGGAGCAACCAGTACGCCGACCTGTCCAGCGCGGCCAGCCTGTACACTCAGGCGGTCGAAGCGGACCCTGGCTTCGCCGCCGCGTGGGCGAAGCTCGCGCGGTGCCACACCCAGATCCACTGGCATCACTACGACCGCACCCGCGCGCGGCTCGCGCTCGCGAAAGCGGCGCTGGACTCCGCCGTGCGACTCGCGCCCGAGCTGCCCGAGACCCGCACGGCGATGGGCTTCTATCGCTACTGGGGCTTGCTCGACTACGAGGGCGCGATCCGCGAGTTCGAGGCGGCGCTCCGCCTCCAGCCGAGCAACAGCGATCTGCTCCAGGCGATCGGCTACGTGGAGCGGCGCCGCGGTCGCTGGGAGGAGTCGCTGGGCCGGTTCGTGGAAGCTTTGCGCTACGACCCGCGGTCGGGGCAGCGCAGCTTCGACGTGGGCGACAACTATCTCTCGCTCCATATGTATTCCGAGGCGGACCACTACCTCGAGCGGGCAATGACGCTCTCGCCCGACTGGTCCAACCCCTACATCTACCGCGCCTGGCTCCAGGTGATCTGGCGAGGCGACCTCGCGCGGGGGCGCGAGCTCATGGCGGAGGGCCTCTCTCGCATCGAGCCCGGCCGGTTCGCCGCGGGGCTGCAGACGGGCGATCGAATCTCGGCCTCCCTGGTCACGGCTGACAGCGCCTTCTGGCCGATGCTGGACGGCCTTTCGCTCGCGACCTTCGCCGGTGACACCGTCCGCTATCACCTGCTCAAGGCGGAGACCGCTGCCTTCCGCAACCGGACCGCGGCCGAGCGGGCTCACGGCGATTCGGCGCGGACGCTGATCGAGCAGCGGTTGCGGCCCTTGCCGGACGATCCCAAGCTGCTGGCGGCGCTCGCGCTCGCGTTCATGCACCTGGGTCGCGACCCCGATGCGATCCGCGCCGGCGAGCGGGCAGCCGAGCTGCTGCCGGTGGAGGATGATGCCGTGTCGGGTCCGTTCGTCCTTGCCTATCTCGCGAGGGTGTACACCGCCGCCGGACGCTACGACAAGGCCGCCACCGTGCTGGAGCGGCTGATGGGGACGGACTCGTGGTTCACGCCGGCGGAGCTGCGGGCGGATCCGATCTGGGAGCCGCTGCGGGGGTATCCGGGGTTCCGGAAGTTGGCGGAGGACACCGTTCTGTCATCCCGAGCGCCGCGAGGGACCTTGCTTGCGAATGGTTCGACCCAAGGCTGACAAGATCCCTCGCTCCGCTCGGGATGACAGCGGGAGCTATGATGACCGCGGGAGCTACTCCCGCATCTACGCAGTCGTGCGCCGCATCCCCCGCGGCCGCGTCGCCACCTACGGCCAGGTCGCCGACCTGGCCGGCCTTCGCGGGCACGCCCGGCAGGTGGGCTACGCCCTCCATGCTCTCCCGACAGGCACCGCCGTCCCCTGGCACCGCGTGCTCAATGCGCGCGGTGCCCTGAGCCTGCGCCGCGAGCCGGGAGCGGAGCTCGCCCAGCGCCTGCTGCTCGAGCGCGAGGGGATCCGGTTCGACGTCCGCGGCCGGGTCAACCTGGCGAAGGTCCGCTGGCAGCCGCGGTCGCGATAACGCCTCCTCTCGCCTACATTCCCGCACCTTCCAGCGACCGGACGACCCGTGCGCCCCACCGCCGACACCCCTCCCCACGAACGATCCAGACCGCCGCTGACGATCCACGTCCTCGGCGTTCCCATGGACCTCGGCTCCGGCCGGCGGGGTGTGGACATGGGACCGTCCGCCATCCGCATCGCCGGCCTCGCCGAGCGCCTCGCCGAGCTGGGTCACAAGGTGGTGGACGAGGGCGACCTCGCGATCAAGAACATGGAGGAGCTCAAGGTCGGCGACGTCCGCGCCCGTTACCTCCCGGAGATCGTCCGAGCCTCCCGCCACGTCAGCGCCAAGGTCGAGCGGATCGTCGCCAAGGGGCACTTTCCCCTGGTGCTCGGCGGCGATCATTCGATCTCCGTCGGCACCGTGTCCGCGATCGCGGCCGCGTCCCGCCGCGAGGGAAAGAGGGTGGGGCTCCTCTGGGTGGATGCGCACGGCGACATCAACACGCCCGCGACCTCACCGTCGGGCAACATCCACGGCATGCCTGTGGCGGCACTGCTGGGTGAGGGACCGCCCGAGCTGACCTCGATTGGCGGCGAGGGCCCCAAGCTGGACCCGCGGAACGTCGCGATGGTGGGAATACGCAGTCTGGATGAAGGCGAGAAGGTCAGGCTCAAGCGGTACGGCGTGCAGGTGCACACCATGTCGCAGGTGGACCGGCAGGGGATCGAGTCGGTGATGAAGGAGGCGCTCGCCCGGGTGAGCGACGGGACCGACCGGGTGCACGTGAGCTTCGATCTGGACGCGCTGGATCCCGAAGTGGCGCCGGGCGTCGGGACGCCGGTGAAGGGCGGACTCGACTACCGCGAGGCGCACTTCCTCATGGAGATCCTCTCCGATTCCGGATTGATGACGTCGCTGGAGGTGGTGGAGGCCAACCCGATCCTGGATGTGCGCAACGCCACGGCGGCCTTCGCGGTCGAGCTGGTGCAGTCGGCGTTCGGCAAGCGGATACTCTAGCCTGCCTAGTGGCGCTCGTCGCCCAGGGCCTTCCGTATCGTCTTAATGAGCTGCTGCGAGGTGAACGGCTTGAGCAGCAGTGGCAGGGAGGGGTCGCGCGCCTCCAGCTGGCTGGAGAGCTCCGCCGCGTGTCCCGTCATCAGCACCACCTGCGGCCGCGGCTCCCGTTCCAGGATCTTCGCCACGAGGTCCAACCCGTGCATCTCCGGCATGACCACGTCCGTCAGCACCAGGCGGATATCCGGCTCGTTGTCCAGGACCCCCATCGCCTCCACTCCCGAGCCCGCCTCCAGGACGGTGTAGCCTTCCAGCCGGAGCATGCGCGCGGTCAGCCGCAGTACCCCACGGTCATCGTCCACCACCAGCACGCGGTGGCCGGCCGGGCGGACGGCGGTGCGATCGGGGTTGGGCGACAGCCTCGCTTCACGCGAGACCCAGCTTCGCCCGGCAGCCGAGGACGGTGTCGGCACAGGTGCCTCTAAAGGGGATTACTAGGGGGGTCAGGAGCAAATCGTCGGTGAACATGCGTCCGGCCACCCGGCTCGGCAACCCTACTTTAGTTCAACCTGCAGGGCGAGCGAGTCCGCGAAGGTACCGCAGCATGTCCGGGGTCCGGTCGAACACCCGTACTTCAGGGGAGGCCAGGGCCCGGTCCCGGGGCTCCAGCTTGAGATCGAGGTGGGGCCAGCGCGGGTTGCCCAGGTGCAGTGCCTCCGGCGGTGCCCCAACATGCACCCGGAACGCCTCCAGCTCCGCCAGATCGTTGGTGGTCGAGAGCACGTGGGACCAGCCCGGGGCGTAGAGATTCTCCCGGTCCATCACGATCACCGGGGTGTGCCTCACTTCAGTCGGGCCGGGTTTCGAGTTCCTGACTCATCAACGGAATGGTAGAACGGACGCCAATGCCCGGTAAGTCGGAACCTCTCGCGCCGGACGCCGGGAGGGGCGATCATCGTACGGGGCCAGAACCACCGCGTTCGAGGCGCCGTAGCGGGCCCGCAGGGTGATCCCAGTCACCCGGCCGAGGCGCCGGCCGGCTTAGTGTTAAGAGTGGATCCAGTCACCCCATCACTCCGACACGAGCGAGCATCATGACGAGATTCCCTTCCGACGACTGGCTGGCCGCCTGGGAAACTGAGGACAACTACTGGCACGAGAACTTCAGCAGCCGCCCCTACGCCATCGGCGCTGACTACTACGAGCGCTTCCGCCCCGCCTTCCGCTACGGATTCGAGTCCGCCACTCACGGTCTGGGCCGCACCTGGGACGACGCCGAGCCCGACCTCCGCGCCGGCTGGGATTGGTACCAGCACCGGGGCGAGGCCTCCAGCGTGTGGGAGGACATCAAGGAGGCCGTCCGCGACGCCTGGGATCGGGTCGTCGGCACGCGCGACACCTCGACCACCGACCCCACCGAAGCGCGGCATCGGGCCCGCGAGTAGCCGTGGCCGACTCCATCCGCGACCTCTTCTTCGGCACCAAGCGGGCCGCGGATATCAACGTCTACTGGGGCGAGGGCGGGGTGGTCGACTCCGTCATCGACGCGACCCATAACATCCCGGTGCCCTTCAGCGCCGACCGGGTGAGCAGCAGCTGGGGCATTCTCAACTCCGGGGCCCAGACAGGCACCCCGCCCGACGGGAGCGCCACGCTCACCGATCTTGATTTCGCCTGCGTCGAGCCGTTCCGCACCTACGCGGCGGGGCTGTTCGTCTGCCCCGACGGGAACCCGGCCTACACGCTGAGCCAGACGGCGACCCCGGGCGCGGTGGGCTTCTTCAGCGGCGGCGCCTATCCGCCCACGGTACCCATCGTGC
>DATLHD010000321.1:0-3887 GCA_035540075.1 Gemmatimonadales bacterium | reverse complement strand
CAGGCGGCTGTGGCGGCCATGCGGATGAGCGCGGGAGGTTGACATGTGTCTGGGTATTCCGGGGCGCATCCTCGAGATCCATGACGACCGCGGCCTGGCCATGGGCCGGGTGGACTTCGGCGGTGTGCGTCGTGAGGTGTGTCTGGCGTATGTGGCGGACCAGGTGCGGCCCGGCGATTACGTCGTGGTCCATGTGGGGTTCGCGATTTCGCGGGTAGACGAAGCGGAGGCGCAGCGCACCTTCGAGGCGCTAAAGGAAATGAGCCAGTTGGAGGAGCTCGAGTGGATGCGGGAGGTCGCCGAGCGCAGCCTCGCAGCACAGGAGGACAGGGCGTCGTGAAATACCTGAGCGAGTACCGAGACGGCGAGGTCGCCCGCGGCTTGATCCAGCGCATCCGCAGGGCCGCGACCCGCCCCTGGGTGTTGATGGAGGTCTGCGGTGGCCAGACGCACACCATCGTCAGGCAAGGCCTCACAGAGTTGCTTGGGGGGGCAGTGGAGATGATTCACGGCCCCGGTTGTCCGGTCTGCGTCACCCCGCTGGAGCAGATCGACAAGGCATTGCGTCTGGCAGCCGATTCCAACGTGATCTTCACCTCCTTCGGCGACATGCTGCGGGTCCCGGGTAGCGAGTGCGACCTGCTGCAGATCCGGGCGCGCGGAGGACAGGTGAGGGTAGTCTATTCCCCGCTCGATGCCCTCGACCTCGCGGTAAAGCACCCGGACAAGCAGGTGGTGTTCTTCGCGGTGGGATTCGAGACCACGGCGCCGGCCAATGCCATGGCGGTGTGGCGGGCTCGTCAGCTCGGCATCCGGAACTTCAGCATGCTCGTTTCCCACGTGACGGTGCCCCCCGCGATGGAGGCCATCCTCTCGGCGCCGGACAACCGGGTGCAGGGTTTCCTGGCCGCCGGGCACGTCTGCACCGTCATGGGCTGGACCGAGTATGAGCCGATCGCGGAGCGCTACCGGGTGCCCATCATCGTCACAGGCTTCGAGCCGCTCGACATACTGGAGGGCATGCTGCTCGCCGTACGCCAGCTGGAGGAAGGCCGACACGAAGTGGAGAACCAGTACGTCCGCGCAGTACGGCGCCAGGGTACGCCCTCCGCCCGTGAGCTGGTCTCCCGCGTCTTTCGGCTGGTGGACCGCAAGTGGCGCGGCATCGGGGAGATTCCCGGGAGCGGGCTGGCTCTCAGGGAGGAGTTCGCCGACTTCGACGCGGAGTATCGGTTCGGGCTCGAGGCGATGCAGGTGAGCGAGCCGGTCGAGTGCAGGGCCGGTGACGTGCTGAAGGGCAGGCTCAAGCCGGTCCAGTGCCCCGCCTTCGGCAAGCTCTGCACACCGGAGCATCCGCTGGGCGCGCCCATGGTCTCCTCCGAGGGCGCGTGCGCCGCCTATTACAACTACGGCCGCTTCCGCGGCGAGTCCGCAGAGGTGGCGGCGCGATGAGGGAGCAGTCCGGCGCCCCCGGCACGTTGATCTGTCCCGCGCCGCATCCCGCGGCGGACCGCATCCAGCTCGGGCACGGCTCCGGGGGCAAGCTCAGCGCGGCGCTCCTGCGCGATCGCTTCCTCCCACTCCTGGGCAACGAGGTGCTGTGCCAGGGCGGCGACGCAGCCGTAGTCCCGGCCGGTCCCGGGCAAATCGCCGTCTCCACCGACACCTTCGTAGTGCAGCCCATCGAGTTTCCCGGCGGGAACATCGGCTCTCTCGCGGTCCACGGCACCCTCAACGATGTGGCCATGATGGGTGGCCGCCCGCAGTATCTCACGGCAGGGTTTATTCTCGAGGAGGGCTTGCGGTTCGAGGTGCTGGACCGCGTCGTGGAGGCCATGGCCCGGAGCGCGCGGGAGGCCGGCGTGCAGGTCATTGCGGGGGACACCAAGGTGGTGGAGCGCGGCAAGGCCGACGGGCTCTACATCAACACCACCGGTGTCGGCCTCATCGAGCCCGAGTTCCGGCCCGCGCCCGATCGCGCCCGCCCCGGCGACCACGTGCTGCTCAGCGGACCCATCGGAAGGCATGGGATGGCCATCATGGCCGCGAGGGAAGGATTGGCCTTCGAGACCGAGATCTCGAGCGACTCGGCGTGTCTCGTGCCCCTGGTCGAGGCGCTACGCTCGGCGATCGGCGACGACGTGCGCGTGCTTCGAGATCCGACCCGGGGCGGAGTCGCCAGCGCACTGAACGAGATCGCGGTGGCCTCCGGCGTGGGCGTCGAGTTGGAGGAGCGCGCCATTCCCGTGCCGGGTCCCGTGCTCGCCGCCTGCGAGATGCTCGGACTGGATCCATTGTACGTGGCGAACGAGGGTGTGCTCCTCGCCATCGTCCCCGCCGCCCGAGCTGCGGCCGCCCTGGCGGCGCTCCACTCCCATCCGCTGGGCTCGCGATCGGTCTTCATCGGGCGCGTCGTCGCCCAGCACCGCGGCCTGGTGTCCCTCTCCACAACGATCGGCGGGAGTCGCGTGGTGGACACGCTGCCGGGCGACCAACTGCCCCGAATCTGCTAGATTAGCCCGATGAGTTCATCCGGATCCGGCTTCTGCCCCTCCTGCGGCTCCGCCTTAAGCCCGGGGGCGCGGTTCTGCCCGGCCTGTGGCGTCAGCTTGGGCGCGGCCCCCGGACCAGCGGGCATCGTGCGGCCCACGGACCGGGTCCCCTGGCTCATCGCTGGGGGAGCTTTGGCTGGTATGGTCGCGCTGCTGCTGGTGCTGACCGCCCGGGGGGAGGGCCCGACGGCCGGTGCCGCTGGGGCCGTTTCGGCGTCCGGGGAGAGGGAGACCAGTATGGTGGCGCCCGATATCAGCCAGCTCTCGCCCAAGGAGCGCTTCGACAGGCTCTACAACCGGGTGATGCAGGCGGCTCAGACAGGCGATCAGGCGACCATGAGCCGGTTCATGCCGATGGCGCTCGGCGCGTACGAGATGCTGGACTCGGCGGACGCGGACGCCCGATACCATGCGGCCCTCCTGCGGGTCCACAACGGGGACGTCCAGGGCTCCCGCGCGCTGGGCGACTCCATCCTGGCCGCGCAACCGGGCCACCTCCTGGGCTACGTAGTGCTCGGGACGACTGCACGTTGGGCGAAGGATGACGCCGGATTGACGAAGGCCTACCGTGAGTTCTTGGGCCACTACGACGACGAGATGAAAGCGAACCGCCCAGAGTACGCGGAGCACCGGGCCTCGATCGATGGGTTCAGGCGCGAGGCGCTGGAAGCGAAAACGGGCCCCCGCCGCGGGTCTTGAACTCCGCCCGTCGGGGGTCGAACATTCCAAGGACTGATGGTTTTCCTTCTCTCCGGAGCATTTCATGAAGGCCGGTCACAAGTTCCTCCTCGGCGCGAGCATCATCGTGGTGAGCGTGGTTCTCCTGATCACCCAGGGGGTGCGGGAGACAGGGGTCTATTTCCTGACGCCCAGCGAGCTTGCGGCCAAGACTTCCGCCGATCCTTCCTTCTATGATCTCGGTCTCAAGATGGGCGCCAAGGTCGTCCCCGGCTCCGTCCGCCGCGACCCGGGCAACCGCCAGATCGACTTCAAGGTGAGCGACGGGGTGCGGACCTATCCGGTCACCTACCGCGGGCTGGTGCCCGACACGTTCACGGACGCCAACGACATCGAAGTGATCGTCGAGGGTCGGCTCGGCCGGGACGGCGTCTTCCGGGCCACCGAAGTGCTGGCCAAGTGCGGCTCGCGCTACACGGCCGCCGCCGAAGGGAAACAGGCCTGATCCAATGACCCTGCTGGGCGAGTTCTGCCTCTGGCTGGCGCTGCTGCTCTCGGCCTGGGCCGCGGTGTTGGGCTTCTCCGGTCGCTGGCAGGACCGGCCCGACCTGACGGCCAGCGTGCGGGGCGCCGTGTTTGCCACCTTCGGCGCGCTCG
>DATLHD010000320.1:0-8452 GCA_035540075.1 Gemmatimonadales bacterium | reverse complement strand
CGCCTAGCTTGTGAAAATAATCACAAATTGGGTTACGGGCAAGACCGGGATGGTGAGCAAGGATAGTCGGAGGGGGCGTGGGATGGCACCGGGCGGACGGGCAGACCCTGTCATCCCGAGCGAAGCGAGGGATCTTCTGCGCGGTCATCGAGACCGGGTGAGAAGATCCCTCGTCGCCTACGCTCCTCGGGATGACAGGGTCCGCCCGTCCGCCCGGTGCCATCCCATGCCCCCTCCGACTATCCTTGCTCACCATCCGGTCTTGCCCGTAACCCAATTTGTGATTATTTTCACAAGCTAGGCGCGAATCCGTCCCATTCAGCCAGGGCATCAGAACTCATGGCCACTGACACTACCCTCCGTCCCGGCGAACTCAAGAACATCCTGCTCCATGAAATCCAGACGGCGGACCTCGGCGCGGACGACGTCTCCGAGGTCGGCACGGTGCTTGAGGTGCGCGACGGCGTCGCCCGGATCTATGGACTCAATTCCGCGGTCGCCAGCGAGATGCTGGAGTTCACCGCGCAGGAGACCGGCGAGGTCGTCACCGGCCTGGTGCTGAATCTGGAGGAGGACAACGTCGGCGCCGCGATCATGGGCGACTACCTGAAGCTGAAGGAAGGCGACCAGGTCCGCCGCACCGGCCGCCTGCTGGACGTGCCGGTGGGCCCTGCGATGCTGGGGAGGGTGGTGGACGCGCTGGGTCGTCCGGTCGACGGCCGGGGCGAGATCAAGAGCACGCGGACCCGCCAGGTGGAGATGGTGGCGCCGGGCATCATCGTGCGGCAGCCGGTGAAGGAGCCGCTGCAGACCGGCATCAAGGCCATCGATGCGATGATTCCGATCGGCCGCGGCCAGCGGGAGCTGATCATCGGTGACCGCGGCACCGGCAAGACCGCCATCGCGGTGGACACCATCATCAATCAGCGGGGCACCGGCGTCGTCTGCGTCTACGTCGCCATCGGCCAGAAGCGCTCCACGGTGGCCACGGTGGTCGAACGGCTGAAGGATGCGGGCGCGATGGACTACACCGTCGTGGTCATCTCCTCCGCCTCGGAGCCGGCGCCGCTCCAGTACATCGCGCCGTACTCGGGCTGCGCCATCGCCGAGTACTTCATGTACGAGGAGGGGAAGGCCACGCTCTGCGTGTACGACGACCTCTCCAAGCAGGCCGCGGCGTATCGCCAGCTCTCGTTGATCCTGCGGCGCCCGCCGGGCCGCGAGGCCTACCCCGGCGACGTGTTCTATCTCCACAGCCGGCTCCTCGAGCGGGCGGCGAAGATCTCGGAGAACGCCGACGTCGTGAAGCTGGACGACCGCATCAAGAAGCCGGGCGGCTCGCTCACCGCGTTGCCCATCATCGAGACCCAGGCGGGCGACGTCTCGGCCTACATCCCGACCAACGTCATCTCCATCACCGACGGGCAGATCTTCCTCACCACCGATCTGTTCTTCTCCAACAGCCGCCCCGCGGTGGACGCCGGCATCAGCGTCAGCCGGGTGGGCGGGAACGCCCAGATCAAGGCGATGAAGCAGGTGGCCGGGCCGCTGCGGCTCTCGCTGGCCCAGTTCCGGGAGCTGGAGGCCTTCGCCCAATTCGGCTCCGACCTCGACGCCGCCACCCAGCGGCAGCTCGCCCGCGGCGGGCGGCTGGTCGAGGTGCTGAAGCAGCCGCAGTATCAGCCGGTGCCGGTCGAGCGCCAGGTCGCCATCATCTTCGCCGTGACCAACGGCTACCTGGACGACGTCCCGGTGAACCACATCCGCCAGTGGGAGCGCGATTTCCTGGAGTACCTCGAGGCCTCCCACGGCCAGGTGCTCGCGGACATCCGCACCAAGAAGGCGCTCGACGACGACATCACCAAACGCCTGAAAGCGGGGATCACCGCCTTCAAGCCGATGTTCAAGGCCGACTGATGGCCAAGGGCCGGCAGCTCAAGGGGCGGATCCGCTCCGTCCAGAACACCCGCAAGATCACCCGGACGATGGAACTGGTCTCCACCTCCAAGCTGAAGCGGGCACAGGACCGGGTCGTTGCGGCCCGCCCTTACGCGGAGGCGCTCCGCGAGGTGCTCGCCGACCTGGTCACCCCGGATCTGTCCGAGCGGTTTCCGCTGCTGCGGCGGCCGGCGCCGCCGGCGAAGGGCGGGCCTACCCGGGCAGCGGTCATCCTGCTCACCTCCAACCGTGGGCTCGCGGGCGCGTTCAACTCCAACCTCATCAAGGAAGCGAGCCGACGGGTCGGTGAGCTGGAGCGGGCCGGCTACACGGTCGAGCTGCACGGGATCGGCAAGAAAGGCATCGGCTTCTTCAAGTACCTGCGCCGGAAGCTGGCGCTGGAGCGGATCGACATCGGCGACAAGCCCACCGTGGACCACGCGGCGGAGATCGCCCAACCGCTGATCGAGGCCTATGCAAGCGGATCGCTTGCGAGCTTGGATCTGGTGCACGCGAAGTTCGTCAGCGCGCTGACGACCCCGCCGGCGACCGCGCGGATCCTGCCGGTGGAGACGGCCGGACAGGCCGAGGGGCCCGGCCCCTCGCGGGATTACATCCTGGCGCCGAGCGCGGAAGCGATCCTGGAGCAGCTGCTCCCGCTCTACATCCGCAACATGGTCTATCGAGGGCTGGTCGAGACGGCCGCGGCCGAGCACGGCGCACGGCGGACCGCGATGAAGAACGCGACCGACAACGCCGGCGATATCCTGGAGTTGCTCAAGCGCACCTACAACCGCCAGCGGCAGGCGGGCATCACCCAGGAGATCGCCGAGATCGTGGGCGGCGCGGCGGCACTGCAAGGGTAGGCGGTCAGGCGGTCAGAACGATGGTGGTAGGGACGATGGAGAACAGGCCATGGACCGGAGCAGTCGACCGCCCGCCTGACCGCCCGACCGCCTCCAAGCACACACGAGGAAGCACGCTACCATGGCCACAGCAATCGCTACCGAGAAGAAGAACGCCACCGGCGCCGCCGCGAAGAACATCGGGCGCATCGTCCAGGTCATCGGGCCCGTGCTCGACATCGAGTTCGAGCCGGAGCACCTCCCGGAGATCTACAACGCGCTGACCGTCGAGGACGACAGCGGCGGCTTTCCGGTGCGGCTCACCGCCGAGGTGCAGCAGCACATCGGGCAGAACCAGGTTCGCGCCGTGGCCATGAGCACCACCGACGGCGTCACCCGAGGCATGAAGGCCACCGACACCGGGAGCCCGATCACCGCACCGGTCGGTGACGCGGCGCTGGGCCGCATCCTCAACGTGCTGGGCGAGCCGGTGGACGGCGGCCCGCCGCTGCCGAAGGACGTCGAGCGGTGGCCGATCCACCGCGAGACGCCGAAGTTTACCGACCTCGAGCCCAAGACCGAGGTGTTCGAGACAGGCATCAAGGTCATCGATCTCATCGCTCCGTTCGTGAAGGGCGGCAAGATCGGCCTCTTCGGCGGCGCCGGCGTGGGCAAGACGGTGGTCATTCAGGAGCTGATCAACAACGTGGCCAAGGGCCACGGCGGCAAGTCGGTCTTCTGCGGGGTGGGCGAGCGGACCCGTGAGGGGAACGACCTCTACCTCGAGTTCCAGGAGGCCAAGATCCTGGAGAACGTGGCGCTGATCTACGGCCAGATGAACGAGCCGCCGGGCGCCCGTCTCCGCGTCGGCCTCACCGGCCTCACGATCGCGGAGTACTTCCGCGACATCGAGGGCCAGGACGTGCTCCTGTTCATCGACAACATCTTCCGCTTCACCCAGGCGGGCTCCGAGGTCTCCGCGCTCCTCGGCCGGATGCCGAGCGCGGTGGGCTACCAGCCAACGCTCGCCACCGAGATGGGCGACCTCCAGGAGCGGATCACCTCCACCACCAAGGGCTCGATCACCTCGGTGCAGGCGATCTACGTGCCCGCGGACGACCTGACCGACCCCGCCCCGGCAACGGCGTTCGCCCACCTCGACGCGACGGTGGTGCTCTCCCGCGCGATCTCCGAGCTGGGCATCTACCCCGCGGTCGACCCGCTGGACAGCTCCAGCCGGATCCTCGACGCCCAGTTCATCGGCGAGCGGCACTACAACGTCGCGGTGGGCGTGCAGCGCACCCTGCAGCGCTACAAGGCGCTGCAGGACATCATCGCGATCCTGGGCATGGACGAGCTGTCCGAGGAGGACAAGCTGGTCGTGGCGCGGGCACGCCGGATCCAGCGCTTCCTCTCGCAGCCGTTCTTCGTGGCCGAGCAGTTCACCGGATTCCCTGGGAAGTACGTGAAGCTCGAGGACACCATCGCCAGCTTCGAGCGGGTGCTCTCCGGCGAGTTCGACCATCTGCCGGAGCAGGCGTTCTACATGGTGGGCGACATCGACGAGGCGGTGGCGAAGGCCGAGAAGCTCGGTAGCTCGTGATGCAAGTCACGGTTATCTCACCCGATGCGTCTATGTTCGACGGTGAAGCGGACGCGGTGGTCGCGCCCGCTTTCGATGGAGAGGTCGGCATCCTGCCGAATCACGCTCCGTTCATGACGCTCCTCGGTGCAGGTACGCTGAGCATCCGTCGGGGTGGTCAAGTGAGTCGGTTCGCCGTCAAGGGTGGCTTTCTCCAGGTCGTGGACAACCGGGTCAGGGTCGTTGCTGAACACGTCAAAGGAGAAACTCATGCGTCGTAGTCTGTGTGGTGGGATCGTGGCTCTTGTCCTGCTCGCCTTGCCGGTCGTCTCCGCGGTCGCCCAGGAGACGGGCACGCCAGTGTTCAAGGCTCCCTATCGCGCATTCGAGCAGCACGAGTTCGGGGCCTCGCTTTCGGATCCGGGCGAAGGCGCCGGGATCGCCCTCGAGGGCTTCTACCGGTTCGGCAAGGACAAGAACGACTTCAGCGTCCGCGCCGGCGTCGCCGACGGCGCTGCCGAGGACAACACCTTTCTCATCGGTGGGGACTTCCGCACCCAGGTGCTGAGCTACAGCGAGAGCTTCCCGCTAGACGGGTCGCTCACCGTCGGGTTCGGTGGGATCTTCGGCACCGACCAGGAGGACGTCTTCCTGCTGCCCGTCGGCATCTCCCTCGGCCGGCGCTTCGACATCGAGGGCTCGACCACGACCTTCGTGCCGTATGTGCACCCGAACCTCGTGCCGGTCTTCGGCGGCGGCGACGATCTGCAGTTCACGCTCGGTCTCGGCGTGGACGTCCGCTTCGGCGAGCAGTGGGCCGTTCGGGCGAGCGGCGGCCTCGGCGACATCGAGGGCGTGGGTCTCAGCCTGTCGTACCTGCGCTGACCCCGACCGCATCGGCGCCCGGCTGCGGAGACTCCGCGGCCGGGCGCGCGTGTGTTCAAGCCCGAAATCCGTTGACATCCTTCGAAGCCCCCGAGTAGCTTGCTGCGCCCGCAGTTGGGCCTTCCTGACCCTGTCGTCCACGCCGGAGGTTCCGCCATGAAGCAGGCAGTGCTCGGAGCCGTCGCGCTGGCTGCTGCCCTCGCTGGTGGGGCGCCGTCGGCGGTGGCCCAGGTGCGCGGAATCCCGGTGTACAATGCGGGGATCCCGCGCGGCATCGGCATCTACGGCGACGCGGGGTTCCCCAACGACGAGTCGGGCGGGGGCAACGCCTACGGCGTGACCGGACGCCTGGGGTTGGGGGCTTTCGGCGCCACCGCGATGCTCTCCACGTACGACCCCGATGGCCCGAGCGGCTCCGACGTCTCCGTTGGCGCGACGCTGAACCTCCGGGTGTTCGGCGGGCCGCTGGTGCCGCTCGCGGTCACGCTCCAGGGCGGCGTGGGCTATGCCAAGCCCGACGACCAGCTGCTCCCGGAGGGCGGTCTCGGCGAGGTGTCCGAGCTTCACTTCCCCCTCGGGGCGGGTTTCGCGCTCACCATTCCCAACCCGGCCCTCGCCATCAAGCCGTGGCTCGCGCCCCGGTTCGACATCGTCCGGCGCTCGCCGGAGGGCCTCGAGGACGAGACCGACACCGAGTTCGGCCTCAGCGGCGGAATCGAGCTCAACCTGCTGAACGGGCTCGGGGTGCACGCCAGCTATGACGCCGTCTTCGTGGACGGGGGGAATCCGGGCGTGTTCGGGGTCGGGGCGCACTACACCTTCGCGGTTCCCGGTTTGTGAAGCTGCCGCGCCGGGCGCTGCCCGCGCTGCTCCTGGTCCTCCTGCTGGCCGGCTGCGCCCAGACTTTCGACGCCTCCACCCTCGGCGTACCCGTCACCTTGGCCTCTCCCGCGGGCCAGCCCGCCCAGGGCGATCAGTTCAAGGTGGGCAGCAGGGCCGTCTTCGGCCTCTGGGGCCTGGTCAAGCTCCGCGAGCCCTCCCTGCGGAAGGCGCTGGCCGCTCAGCTCGGCGGCGGCGGTGGTGTGGCGGACCTCCGGATCAAGGTCCGGAGCCACTTCGACGACATCCTCATCACCGCGCTCACGCTGGGTCTCATCGTGCCACGATCGGTGACGTTCGAGGGTGTGGTGACGAAATAAGCCCGGCCAGAAGCTCCCCGGACCGCGCCGAGGCGCCGCGTCCACGCTCCACCACCACCTTCGCTCGCTCTCCCGCCGCCTCGCGCTCCGTCTCTCCTTCGATCCATCCACACCAGATAGCGACCAGCTCATCCAGTGCGGCACTGCCGCGGCCGGTGAGCTCGCGGGCGGCGTCCGCCTGGAGCAGGGCGGCCGCGTCGCGGCTCTCGCGCCAGCGCGGCCCGAAGCTCACCGGAAGGCGCCAGGCGGCGGGCTCCAGCACCGAGTGAAGCCCGGCGCGGCCGAACCCGCCGCCGACATAGGCCATGGTTCCCGCGCCGTAGAGCCGGGCCAGAACGCCGAGGCGATCCACCAGGAGCACAGGCACCGGCTCCTGTGCATGGCTCAACCGCACCGGCGCCGGTAGCCCGAGACCGGCTGCGGCTCTCTCGACACCCACGAGATGCGTCTCGGTCGGCTCGTGAGGGACCAGGGCCAGTCGCGCGGCAGGATGCTTCGCACGGACCCGCGCGAATGCCCCGAGCAACGCGGCCTCGTCCTCCGGCCACGTCGAACCCGCGACCAGCGTCGGCGCACCTCGGCCGAACCGAAGCAGTGGCTCATCCTTGCTCACGCCGGCGATCCGCTCGACCACGCTGTCGTAGCGCGGGTCGCCCAGCACTCGAATGCGGTCGGGGGAAACCCCGAGTCGGGCCAGGCGCTGGGCATCCTCCTCCGAAACCGCGGCGGCCACACCCACCGCCTCGTAGCCCGCTCGGAGTATCGCTCGCGCCGGCCAGCGGAGCCGGCTGCTACCCGGACTCACCGTGGCCGCCACCATCGCGACGGTCGTCCCACCGGCAGCGGCGCGAACAGCCAGCTCGGGCCAGAGATCGAGCTTCGAGAAGACGAGGAGGTCGGGCCGGAGCGCGCGCAGCAGCGTCTCCACCGAGCGCGGGAGGTCGTAGGGGAGATAATCGGCGACGTCGACCGGAAGCCGGCGGGCGAGCGCCTCGGCGGAGGGACTGAAGTGGGTATAGACGAACTGTGCGTCGGGGCGGCGGCGGCGCAACTCGTGGAGCACGCTCTCCGCCTGCAGCCCCTCGCCGACCGACGAAGCGTGCAACCAGACGAGAGGCCGAGCGGCATCACGCTTCCCGGCGCTCCACGTCGAGAGGCGCTCGACGGCACCGTGGCGCCCCCGATGCCCGGCGGCGAGCTTGGAACTCGCGAGCGCGAGCACCGGCGCCAGACTGCTCGCCACCCGGGCGGCCGCCCGGTAGAACGCCGGCGTGGACGGCATCCGAAGCTACCTGCCGTCGGCCCGTTGCCACCGCGGGGGGCAGCGCACTAGCTTATGGCAAGCATTCATGTCCCACCCTGCTACCGAGGAGGTGATCCATTGTCTACAGAGTCAAGGGTCGCCTGCGGCTGCTAACATAGCTGCACGACGCGCCCAGGCGACGCTTACCTGGGGGGGCCGCCACAGGCGGCCCCTTTTTTTGTGGGTCACTTGCCCTGGGACTTCCGGCCGGGCTTGGAGGCGAGGATGGAGTCGAACACCTGGCGGAACACCGGCAGCGGGTGCGCGCCGGGCATGAGCCCGCCCTCGATGTAGAAGGTCGGCGTACTGGTCGCCCCCGCGCGCTCGGCGCCCACCGCCTCGTAGCGGATCTCATCCTCCGTCGAGGACGACTTCACGCACTCCACCAGCTTGGGCTTCGAGATCCCTACCGAATCCGCCAAGGACACGAAGAACGGTCCCGGCTCCTTCAGCGGGGCCCAGGTCTCCTGGTACTGGTAGATCAGGTCGTGCATCGGCCAGAAAGCGCCCTGCCGCGCGGCGCAGACCGCGGTGGCGGCGGCGGCCACGGCGTTGGAGTGGATGCTGGTCAGCGGGAAGTTGACGAAGATCCAGCGGACCTTTCCCGTCGAGATGTACTCCTTCTCGATCACGGGGAAGGTCTCGAGCGCGAAGCGCCGGCAGTAGGGACACTGGAAGTCCGACATCTCGTACACGGTGA
>DATLHD010000319.1:0-2184 GCA_035540075.1 Gemmatimonadales bacterium | reverse complement strand
TCGAAGAGCGCGCCGTTCTGGAACACGTAGCCGATGCGGGAGCGGAGCGCGGCGAGTTCCTTGCGCCGGAGCTTCCCCACATCCTGGTCGTCCACCACCACGATGCCGGAGTCGGGCCGGATGAGGCCGATGATGTGCTTGAGGAGCACGCTCTTCCCCGTTCCCGAGGGACCCAGCAGTGCGAGCGTCTCGCCCTCCTGCACGTCGAGGTCGACGCCGTCGAGGACGACCTGGCTGCCGAACCGCTTGTGCACGCCGCGGAGGACGATCATCTAGGCCAGGAACAGGTTGGCGAGGAGGACGTCGAGCAGGAGGATCATCACCGAGCTCGCCACCACAGCGCCGGTGGTCGCGCGGCCCACGCCCTCGGCGCCCTGCTTGGTGTTGAAGCCCATGTAGCAGGCGATGATGGTGATGGATCCGGCGAAGAAAAACGCCTTGATGACCGAGTAGGTGGCGTCGAACGGCCTCCAGAAGGACCGCGCCCCGTAGGCGAAGTCCTCGTTGGTGATGGGCAGGACCACCGTCATCGAGAACCAGCCCGCGAAGATGCCCATCACGTCGGCGAGCACGACGAGCACCGGGATCATCAGAAAGCCGGCCAACACCCGCGGGAGGATCAGGTGCGATCCCGGCGAGCGACCGAGGCTCTCGAGAGCGTCGATCTGCTCGGTGACCCGCATCGTCCCCAGCTCCGCCGCGTAGCGCGCGCCGATCCGGCCGGCGAGCACGAGACCGGTAAGTACCGGGCCCAGCTCCAGGACGATGGACTCGATGATCACGCCGGCCAGGTAGTAGATGGGGATCGTGCCGGTGAACTGATAGCGTGCCTGGAGCGCGGTGACCGCGCCGGCGAAGCCCGAGATGAGCAGGACGATGAAGAGGC
Organism: Gemmatimonadales bacterium; assembly: GCA_035540075.1. Classification (GTDB taxonomy): domain Bacteria; phylum Gemmatimonadota; class Gemmatimonadetes; order Gemmatimonadales; family GWC2-71-9; genus CAVVWJ01. The sequence continues at coordinate 1,298 of DATLHD010000319.1, read as the reverse complement.
TGCCGACGCCGATGTTCCACGCCTCGGTCATCGTGCGGGGCAGCCACACGCGCCACTCGGTGAGGGTCTTGGCCGCGTCCCACATCATGAGCGAGATCCGGCCCACGTGGGACATGGCCTCCAGGGTCCAGCGGCCGACGAAGCGGCGGAGATCGAGTGTCTGCGCGTCCATGTTGTCCGAGTTTGATGGCGCCTTGGATCGACCGGACGTATCTTCGCCCCCCATGGCGCGTAAGTCTAGGGCCGAGCGCGCGCAGCAGGCCGCCGCTTTCCGCCGGGGTCTGCTGCGGTGGTACCGCCGCCACGGCCGCGATCTTCCTTGGCGCCGCACTCGCGATCCCTATCGCATCGTGGTGTCGGAATTCATGCTCCAGCAGACCCAGGTCTCGCGGGTGGAGGCGTACTACCAACGCTTCCTGGCGCGGTATCCCACCATTCACGCGCTCGCGGCGGCACCGGCGGCGGAGGTGCGGGAGAGCTGGGACGGCCTGGGCTACTACCGCCGAGCGACCAACCTGCACCGGCTGGCGCAAGCGGTCGTGGACCAGCACGCGGGTGTGCTCCCGTCCGATCTTGCCGCGCTCGAGCGACTGCCCGGGGTGGGGCGGTACACGGCAGGGGCCGTGGCCTGCTTTGCCTATGAGCGCGTCGCGGCCACCGTGGACACGAATGTGGCGAGGGTGATTCGGCGGGGCTTTCACCCGAGGCTGAGAGGCCGGGCCTTGTCGAGTCACACCTGGAGGACGGCTCTCGAGATCCTTCCCAGAACCGGGAAGCGGGCCTGGGAGATGAATCAGGCGTTGATGGAACTCGGAGCCCTGATCTGTACGGCGAGAGTGGCGAAATGCGTCGCCTGCCCTGTGCGAAGGGCGTGCTGCACAGGCAGAAATGTCACCCTGAGCGGAGCGAAGGGGACATAGCTCCGCTTGATGTGCAGTTGACGGCGGATGCGCACCATGAGCGGTGCGCGACTACTACATCTACATCCTCGCCAGCAAGTCGCGCGAGCTGTATATCGGCGTGACGAACAATCTCACCAGGAGGCTTGCCGAGCACCGCGCCGGTGTGAATCCCGACGACCATGCATACAGGCATGAGATCATCCGCCTGGTGCACGTAGAGCGAACGACGGATGTTCGTGAGGCGATTCGACGGGAGAAGCAGTTGAAAGGCTGGAGACGGATGCGGAAGATCAACCTGATCGAGAGTGTAAACCCCAAGTGGCTCGACCTGGCTTCGGCGCCTTCGCTTCGCTCAGGCTGACAGAACTACGCCAGCATCGCCCCACCCACCAACGC
>DATLHD010000318.1:0-9577 GCA_035540075.1 Gemmatimonadales bacterium | reverse complement strand
CTCGCCCGCGACTCGCGAGGACTCCCCGTGCTCGAGGCAGAGAAAGACGACGTCGCGGCCCCGCGCGATCTCGCCGGGCTCCGCGTTCGAGAAGCGCGCATCGGTGACCGTCGTCAGCGCGGGATGTGCCTCGGCGACCGGCGCACCGCCGCGACTCCGGCTGGTGGCGACGATCCCGCTCACCTCGGGGTGTTGGTACAGAAGACGCAACAGCTCGCCGCCGGCGTATCCGGCGGCCCCGACCACCGCGACGTTCACGAGACCGCGGCGACGAAGCCCGCGGACCTCTCGGACCACAGGGCGAGAGAGGCCCGCACGGCGCCGACGAGCCCGGAGGCGTCGCGGCGGGCATTGTGCGCCCGCAGCCCGAGGCTCCCGGTGATGTACACCTGTCCGACCTCGTTGTCGGTCGCGGGTCCAGTGATGGCCGTGATGGGCAGGCCGAACTCCCGGCGCATCAGCTCGACCGCGCCCCAGCACGCCACCGGATCGGGTGCGGCCATGACGTGCGCCGCACCGACCGACATCAGCTCGGCGTCCCGCAGGATGTCCTGCACGCCGTACTCGCCCAGGATCCCGTCTCCGAGCTCCGCGACGATAACCTCGGGCCGGGAGGCAGCCAGCCGGTTGAAGATGCCCTTCGCGGTGGAGACGGTGACGCCCGCGTGCGTGCTGGCGATGCCGACGTCGTTGAAGGTGAGCGCCGCGACGGCCCCAGCATCCAGCATGGACAGCGCATCGCGCATGAGCGAGACGCCGGTGAGCTTGGCCGCGGCGACCCGGAGTCCTCCGCGCCCGAGTCCCCGCACCAGCTCGGTGGCGGCCACGGTCTTGCCCGCGTTCATGCAGGTGCCCGCCACGTAGACCACGGGGACCAGGCTCTCGAGCAGGTCGGCGGGAGGCACGGCCCCGTCGCGGATGTGAGCGGGACGGCCGACCCGGTCCCCCAGCTCCGGAAAGGCGAGGACGGCGCCCAGCACTTCCGCGCGGAACGGGGGGCCGATCTCGGGATTGACCGAAGTGCAGCGGCCGAGGATCCCGCCGAGATTGAGCACCTCCAGGGTATCACCGACTGCGAGATGCGGGGGCACCACGCCTGCGTACCCGCGCAACGCGCGCCGGGTGCCGAGGACGCCCGCGAGCACATCTCCGGCGCGGAGGGAGAGCATGCGCCCGGTGACGTCCTCCACCGTGTTGTAGGTGGATTTGTCCTCCAGGATCCGGACCGCCAGCACGTAGCCCTCCGCCGAGACGATCCGGTCGCCCACGATCACTTCCGGCGACAGACCGGCGTTGCGGGTTGCTGAGGCTATCCGGTCCAGGCGCACGCGAGTAGTTACCACCATGTTCTCTCCCCTGTTAGGTGCCCCGTCCGTCGACGCCGGCTCGCGCGGCGAGCAAAGACGGCACCGCCGAGACCCGCGCGAAGGCCCGGGCCTCTTCGCCGGACCAGAGCCGGTTCTCCTCGCCGTAAGTCGCGATGGAGGTGTCCATCATGGAGTGGGGGCTGCGGGTGCCCACGACCTGGAAGCGACCGGGCGCGAGCCGGATGCGGGTGTCCCCCGTGACCCGCGACTGCGAGCTGGTGATGAGCGCCTCGATGTCGCGGAGCGCGGGGTCGAAGTAGTGACCCTCGTGCAGGCGGTCCCCGTAGAACCGGCCGAGCTGATCCTTCCAGAAGGTCTGCCACCTCGTGAGGACCAGCTTCTCCAGCTCCCGATGGGCGCTGATCAGCACCAGGGCCGCGCCTGCCTCGAAGCCGATCCTCCCCTTGATGCCGAGGGCGGTCTCGCCCACGTGGATCCCGCGGCCGATGCCGTAGGCGTCGGTGAGCTCGCCCAGGCGGGCGACGAGCGAGGGTCCCTCGAGCGGCACCCCGTCGAGCGACACCGGCAATCCCTCATCCCAACCGAGCACGATCTCGACGGGTGATGGGGCGCCCACCGGCGCGTCGAGCAGCTCGGCCGGCGGCCCGGCCCAAGTGTCGTGGGTCCACCCACCGCCCCACGTGGTACCCCAGAGGCCGCGGTTGATGCTGTAGCTGCCCGCGCGCACCGGGACCGGCAGCCCGCGCGCTTGCAGATAGGCGATGGACTCCTCCCGCCGGACCCCTCCGTCCCGGATCGGCGTCACGATTGCCAGCTCTGGCGCGAGCACCCGAAGCGCGACATCGAAGCGGATTTGATCGTTGCCGGCACCGGTGGACCCATGCGCCACCGCGGCAGCGCCGACCGCGCGCGCCACCTCGACCACAGACAGCGCCTGCTGGGTGCGCTCCGCCGCGACACTCAGAGGATAGACCTCGCCGCGCAGCACGTTCCCCTGGATCAGGAAGCGGACGAACCGCCGGTACACCGGCTCGCGGGCATCCACCTCGTGGTGCGCGACGGCGCCGACCGCCTCCGCCTGTCGCCGGATGGCGGCGCGGTCGGCGGCGCTGGTGCCGCCGGTGTCCACGTATACCGTCTGCACGCGCCAGCCGTCCTCTGCGAGGCGGGGGACGCAATAGGAGGTGTCGAGGCCGCCGGAGAAGGCGAGCGCGATGTCCGTATTAGTGTTCTGCATAATGCATGAATATGCAAGAAACCGCGAGGAGAGCAAGGGCCGGGAACGAGGAAGGGGGCCATGCCGGGCACGGCCCCCTTCGCGGAGTTTAACCTGAGCGCAGCGAATGGGCTCAGGGTAAGGGGAGGAAGGCGAAACTAGTGCAGCTGATTCGTCACCGCGGTGACCCCGGTATCGAGATCGTGGATGTACAACGCGGCGCCCTGGCCTTCGACTGACTCGCTCACTACCTCCTGCGCCAGTCGCAACGCGTCCTTGAGGCTGGGGGCGAAGGCGTACTCGAGCGCGAGCGGCGCCGGTTCGCCCTCCCTGGCCTCCGGGAGATAGGCGGCGAGAAAGCGGTCGGTGATGACGGGGTGAATGTCTCGTTTTCTGGGATGGGGCAGGCCGTGACGGCGTTCGATCTCGGTGAGGAGGCGCTCTGCGATCAGCAGGCGCTCGTGCTCAAGGGCGGCAGGAAGCATCACATATCCCCTCGTCTGCGCGTGCCGGCCCGTGCTGGCGCAGCCGGCGTGTGAATGGCTGGGGCGGCACCAGCGCCCCGGGAGAGCCGCTCGATGGCGGTGATGTGCCTACAGTGGCCGCCGCCCAGCGGCATGCGAAAGAGAAGAAACACCGAACCACGCCTTGCCAACGTCGAGGTCTTCTCGCGTGAGTGCGTGTCCGCCGGCGATCCACCGGAGATCCACGGATGCCCCCGCGTCACCGAGCAGCTTCGCCAGCGCCTCGCTCTGCGGGCCCGGTACCAGCGGATCCACCTGACCGGCGTTGATCTGCACCGGCAGGCCCCGGAGATCGGGCACCTCGTCCGGCACGAACGGCAGCATCGGCCGGACCAGCAGGGCGCCGCCGAGCACCGACGGCCGCAGAAGGAGCATCGAAGCCGCGATGTTGGCACCGTTGGAGAATCCCACCGCCACCAGGCGTCGATCTCCCAGACCATAGGCCTCGCGGGCCGCGTCCACGAAGTCGGCGAGCTCACAGGTCCGCGTCCGCAGATCGTCGACGTCGAAGACCCCCTCGGCGAGCCGCCGGAAGAACCGCGGCATTCCGCTCTCCAGCACCTTGCCGCGAGGACTGAGGCGCGCCGCGCCCGGGACCAGCGCCTCGCCGAGCGGCAGCAGGTCATTCTCGTCGCCACCGGTGCCGTGGAGCAGCAGGAGCACGGGCTTGTCGGGCGCTCCCGGGATGAACCGATGGACGAAGCCGAGGTCGGGGGTGGCCACCTAGCCTCCGACGGCTTCGGCGTGCGGGGGCCTGAGCGGCGGCAACGAAACCTCCAGCCGTTCCCGCATGCTCTCGAATCGCTCCGGCAGCCTGAGCGAGCTGCCCAGCTCGGCCGGGCTCTCGTCGATCGTGAACCCCGGGCCGTCCGTGGCAATCTCGAACAGCACCCCGCCCGGCTCCCGGAAGTAGATAGATCGGAAGTAGGTCCGGTCCTTCACATCGGTCACCTGAGCCCCCATCTCGCGCAGCGTCCTCTGGCGCTCCGCCTGCTCGGCGTCATCCGCCGCGCGGAAGGCGACGTGGTGCACCGTCCCCGCGCCATCCGTCCCTCGCCAGAACCCCGGGGCGCGCCGCAGCTCCACGACCGTGCCGAGCCCATCGCCGCCGGACTCCAGCCGGATTCTGTTCTCGGCCTCCTCCCGAATGGTGTAGCCCATGGTGCCGGTGAGAAAGTCCGCCGAGCCGGCGTCTCCATCCTCCCAGATCGTGACCCCATGCACCCCTCGGATCGCATGCTCGGCCTGCACTGGGCCATCGCGCCAACCATCCAGTCCGGCCACCCGCGGGGTCGCGATCAGCTCGAGCATCATGCCGTCGTGGTCGGTGAAGGCCAGCACCTGCTCACCGAACCGGCGGTTCGGGCCCTCGTACTTCACGCCGAGCGAGAGGAGACGCTCGACCCAGTACCCCAGCGAGCCTTGCGGAATCGCCAGTGCGACGCCGTTGATCTGGCCGGTGCCCTGCCGCCCGGAGCGGGAGCCAGACCATGGAAAGAAGGTGAGGAGCGTGCCGGGCCGACCCAGCTCGTCGCCGTAGTAGAAGTGATACGTCCCGGGGTCGTCGTAATTCACGGTGAGTTTCACCAGCCGCATGCCCAGGAGTCCGGCGTAGAAATCGAGATTCCGCTGGGGCTCTCGCGCGATCGCGGTGACGTGATGGATGCGCATGCGATTACCGGGGCAGGGACGGGCCTGAGCCGGCACTCGTCCTCCGAATCAGCCCGGCGATGTCGTCCAGGTCTTCGCGTGTGAGCTCGATGGAGCCAGCGTCGATCCAGCCGTCCACCTGCTCGGGCGTGCGCCCGCCGACGATGGCGCCCGTGACCCCGGTCCACGCCAGCGTCCATGCGATCGCGATGCCCGCGACAGTGGTGCCGTGCCGCTCCGCGATGGGCCGCAGTCCATCCCGGAGAGCGAGATTGCGGCCGAGCTTCGGCGGGAGGAAGTCGGCGGAGCGGCGCCGCCAGTCGTCCTCCGGGAAGGTCCGCACCCGCTGTTCGGTGAAGCGGTCGGTCAGGAGCCCGGACTGCATAGGGCTGTAGACAATCACACCGGTGTCGTGGGCAGCGCACCAGGAGATCTCGGCCTCGGCGGCGCGGCGACGGATCAGCGAGAAGGGCGGCTGGAGCGAGTCCACGTGCCGGATAGACTCGCAGCGCTCGAGGAGGCCGACGTCGAAGTTGGACACCCCGGCCGCCCGCACCTTCCCCTGCTCGACCAGGCGGGCCATTTCCGCCCAGGAATCCTCGACCCGGGTGCCGGTTTCGTCTGGCCAGTGGAACTGGTAGAGATCGATGCGCTCGACGCCCAGCCGGCGCAGCGAGGCCTCGCACTCACGACGAATGGACTCGGGCCGCAGCACCTGGCGCGGCGAGGCCATCCGGTCGGTCTCGTCCCACACCAGTCCGCACTTGGTGAAAATGTAGGGCCGCTCCGCTGCGGGGATTTCCGCCAGCGCCTGTCGAACGACCTCTTCCGAGTGGCCGAGCCCGTAGACCGCGGCCGTGTCTATCCAGTTGATGCCGCGTTCGGCGGCGTATCGAATCGTGGCGATGGATTGCGCGTCGTCCTGCGGCCCCCAGCCGAACGCCCAGCCTCCACCGCCGATAGCCCACGCACCGAATCCGACGGTGGTGATCTCCATGTCGGTGGAACCGAGGCGCCGGGTCGTCAACGTGGTGTGCATCGGCCCTTCCAGTGCCAGTGCTCCGCGGGCTTCCAGCCCGCCTTCCGCAATGTAGCCCGATCACTCCACAAGGATGCGCCTCAGGTTCGCGACACCGGCGTCCCCGCCCCCGGTGTGAGCCTGCGCTGCACCTCCGCCAGCTGCTCGGGCGACACTTCCACGTCCACGTCGGTCAGGTACTCGACGCGGTACATCCGAATCAGCTCGAAGAAGTAGGAGATCGCCAGCGGGCCGATGAGCAGTCCCAGCAGGCCGAAGTAGCGGAGGCCCATGAATGCGCCGATCACGGTAATGAACGGGTGCACCTGGGCCCAGCGGCGGAACACGATCGGCCGGATCACGCTGTCCACGTTGCCGACCACCAAGATCCCCCAGATCACGAGGCCGATCGCCGAGCCCCAACGTCCGTCCATCGCAAGCGATGCGGCGCCCGGACCCCACACCAGCCCGCTGCCGACTACCGGGAGGATGGCGAAGATCACGGTCACCACACCCCAGAACAGCGGATTGGACAGGCCGACCACCCAGAACGCCAGTCCGACGGCGCAGCCCTGGATCAGGCCCGTGAGACCGGTGCCGACCAACGTGGAGATCGTCACGTCGGCGAAGCGACTACGGAGGATCTCCGCGCTCGCCGCGGAGAAGGGAATGAACGGCCGCACCGAGCGCCAGGCGGACTCGGGTGAGACCAGGAGGAAATAGAGGCCGAAGAAGGCGATAGTGAGCTGAATGCCCAGCCGAGTGGCCGTGCCGATGAGACCCAGGGCGCTGGCACCGATGAACGAGATGATCTGGGAGCCGATCTGCTCAAGCTGGGCCCCGACCTGATAGGGTCCCACCCGGATCCGGCTGATCCGGGCCAGGAGTGGACTCCGAATGACCCCGGTCGCCATGTCCTGCGCTTCGGCCGCCACCAACCCGACGATGGAAACGCCGGGGCCGATGATGAGCAGGATGCCGAGCACGATCACGATGGCGGCCGCCACCCGGACCGGCATCCGGCGGGAGAGCCAGCGGTGGAGGGGCGCCATCACCACCAACAGCACCGGGGCCCCGATCAGCCCGGTGCTGAAGGGCCACAGGGCCACCACCAGCGCGACCCCAAGGGCCATGATCAACCCCGCGGCGCGCTGCCGATCGGTCTCCAGGAATGGCATCCGAAAAGAGTATGGCGCAAAGGCTTCCGCCGCCAGCACAGGTCCGGTTTGCCCTTGCCCCGACCGCATCCGGCAGCGACATTGGCTCTTTCACGACTAGCGCTGGCAGGGTTGACCGGCATGAGCCAGAGGGATCCGCGCCTCGCCCACGATGTCCTCCCGGTTCTCCTGTGGACCGCGGGACCCGATGGCGCGTGCGACTATCTGAACGAACGCTGGACCGAGTTCACCGGACGGATGGTGGCCGAGACGCTGGGCTGGAAGTGGACCGAGTCCCTCCACCCGGACGATCGTGAGAGCTTCCACGCCGAGTACGCCGCGGCCCTGGCCGCGAGGACTCCGTTCAGGCTCGAGTTCCGGATGCTGCACCAGGACGGCGAGTACCGCTGGCTGCTCAGCCAGGGGGAGCCGATCTTCGGTCCCCAGGGCGAGTTCCTGGGCTACAGCGGGTGCGCCACCGACGTCACCGACCGGCGCACACTGGAGCAGCGGCTGGTGCAGCTCGACCGCGCCGGCGAGGTCGCCCAGCTCGCGGGCGGGATCGCCCACGATTTCAACAACTTGCTTACCGGGATCCTGGGGCACGCCGGCCTGCTGCTGGACGAGGCGGCGCTCTCCCCCGAGGCCCGTGAGGACCTGGCCCAGATCCAGCAGGCGGCCGACCGGGCGGCCATCCTCTCCCGCCACCTCCTCGCCTTCAGCCGCCGGCCCCCGCCGGCTCCCCAGTCGCTCGATCTCAACCAACTGGTGTCGGGCGCCCTCAGCACCACCCGCCAGGTCCTGGGACCGGCGATCGAGGTCAGCCACGAGCTCGCCGCGGGACTGGAGCCGGCGCTGGCGGACTCCTCCCGCATCGAGCAGATCCTGCTCCAGCTGGCCGGCCGCGCCCGCCCCGCACTTCCCCGCGGCGGCACCTTTCGCCTGCAGACCGGCCGGCGCCAGGTGGACGAGCGGCTCGCCGAGCAACACCCGGCGCTCCGACCGGGCGCGTACGTCACCCTCCAGATCGGTGTCAACGGGCCGGCAGTGGACTCGACGGCCCTGATGCAGGTATTCGAAGCGGCCGGAGACCGGCTGGTAGGCGATCGATCCTCGCTCCCCGGCATCGTGCGCCAGAGTGGCGGCTACCTGACGGTCGAGAGCGCGCCCGAGTCCGGTACCGTCTTCTCGGTCTACATCCCCCGCTTCGATCCGCCCCGCGTGGTCGAGCCCGCAGCCGAGGAGTTCGGCGGTGACGAGACCGTCCTCCTGGCGGAGGACGACACGCACGTGCGCGAAGTCGCGCGCCGCGCGCTGGAGCGGGCCGGCTACCTGGTGCTGCCGGTGAGCGACGCGGAGGGCGCGGTTGCCGCCGCCGACCGCCATCCCGGACACATCCACCTGCTCGTCACCGATGTGGTCCTGCCCAGGATGAACGGCCGGGAGCTGGCGGCCCGACTGGCGATCCACCGGCCGGCCATCAAGGTGCTGTACGTGTCGGGCACCAGCGACGGCGCCATCGCCCGCCATCGAATGCTCGAGCCGGGGATCGAATTCCTGGAGAAACCGTTCTCGCTCGAGGGTCTGCTGCGCAAGGTGCGCCAGGTGCTCGGCGCCAGGGCTTCCGAGGATCAGGGCTCGTGGACACCGCGCTCGCTGGTCTGATCCGGGGCGTTCCGCCTCAGACTCTGGCCGCCGCCGCGGCCGGCTTCGGCGTGCTGGCCCTCCTCCTCCTCATCGTGCTGCTGAACGTGTGGCTGAAGCGCCGCCGCGCGGACCGCGCCGCCGCCGAGGCGCGCGGCCACCTTCGAACCGTTACGGCGACGATGCGGGAGGGCGTCGTCGCTTACGACATGAACCTGCGGCTCACCTTCGTGAACCGGGCCTTCGAGCGGCTCACCGGCTATCCCGAGGAAGACATCCGGGACCAGGAGTTCCTCCAGTACGTCCACCCGGACGATCGGCCCGCGCTCACGGGGGAATGGGAGCGGCTGGCGCAAGGCGGCTCGCTGCGCGATCAGGAGTACCGGGTAGTGGCGAAGGGCGGCCAGGTGCGCTGGTCGTCCAGCAGCTGGGAGCCGCTGCGTGACGAGTCCGGCCGCCAGATCGGCTACCTCGGCACCGAGTTCGACATCACCGAGCGCAAGCTGGGCGAGGAGGCCATGCGGCTCGACGCCGAGCTTTTTCAGGCGATGATCGAGGTCCAGCAGGCGGTGGCGGCGGCGGGCCTCGACTCGCGAACGGTGATGCGGGTGATCGCCGACCGAGGCCTCCGCCTCACCGCCGCCACGGGCGCGGTCATCGAGTCCATCGAGGGCGAAGAGCTGGTTCCCCAGGTCCACATCGGCACCGAGGCGCCGCGCCTCCAGCTCGCGGACAGCCTCTCCGGCCTCTGCGTCCGCACCGGCGAGCTGCAGCGCTCCGACGACGTGCTGGCGGATCCCCGCATCGAGCACGACGCGTATCGGGCCATCGGCGTCCGCTCCCTCCTCGCCGCGCCGCTCACCGACGAGCAGCGCACCCTCGGTGTCCTCAAGGTCGTATCCACCCAGCCGGGCGCGTTCAGCGACCGCGATGCCAAGGCGCTCCGTCTCCTCGGCGGGCTCATGGGAGCGGCACTGGGCCACGCCGCGGCGTACGAGAGCCGGCAGCTCCGGCTGGAGGATCGGACCCGCGCCCTGCAG
>DATLHD010000317.1:0-6266 GCA_035540075.1 Gemmatimonadales bacterium | reverse complement strand
ATCTCGTGCGGCTTGATCGCGCCCTTGAGCTTGACCAGCTCGCCCATCATCTCGTCGTCGATCTGCAGCCGGCCGGCGGTGTCCACCAGGACCGTGCGCGCCCGCGCCTTGCCCGCCGCCGCGATGCCGTCGCGCACGATCTTCACCACGTCCTTCGAGCCCGTGTCGCCGTGGACGCCGACGTCGACCTGCCGGCCGAGCGTCTGCAGCTGCTCGATGGCCGCGGGGCGGTAGACGTCAGCCGCGACCAGGAACGGGGCCTTCTGCTCGGTCTTGAGCCGCCGCGCAAGCTTGCCCGCGGTGGTCGTCTTGCCCGACCCCTGGAGCCCGACGAGCAGAATGACCGTCGGGGGCACAGTGGCGTGGACGATGGGCGCCTGCCGCTCGCCCAGCATCACCACGAGCTCGTCGTAGACGATCTTGACCAGCTGGTGCCCCGGCCGCACGTCGGCCAAGGCGTTCTGGCCGATAGCCTTGGCCTGAACCCGCTCAAGGAAGTCGCGGGTGAGATCGAAGCTCACGTCGGCCTCGAGGAGGATCCGTCGGATCTCCCGAAGCCCTTCCCTGACCGCGTCTTCCGTAAGAACGCCCCGCCCCGTGAGGGACCGGAGCGTGGCGGTGAGTTTTCCGGACAGCTCGTCGAACATAAGCCTAGAAGGATAACACGCTTACGGTGTCGGATCAACCGGGCCTGAAAGGTGCCGGTTGTCACCCTGAGCGGAGCGAAGGGGGCCATTCCGCCTCGTTCAGGCTGACATACCTGCGCACCGCCCTACCGCCCTACCGCCTTACCGCCTTACCGTTTACCCCCATGACCACCCCTCAGCCCCGTGCTGTGCCGATCCCCCAGGTCGCCGACGCGGAGGCGAAGCAGCTCCAGCTCGACCGCATGAAGCGCCGGGCGACGGGCCTGCTCGTCGTCATGAGCGCCGTGTTCCTGGTGACCCTCATCCTGGAGCCGCAGCATCCCTGGCTCGGCTACGTCCGGGCCACGGCGGAGGCGGCGATGGTCGGTGGCCTCGCCGACTGGTTCGCGATCACGGCGCTGTTCCGCCATCCCCTCAACATCCCGATCCCCCACACCGCCATCATCCCCAACCGTAAGGACCGAATCGGGCGCACCCTCGGAAACTTCGTCCAGCACAACTTTCTCTCCCCGGAGGTCCTCGGGCCCCGGCTCCTCGCGCTCCAGCCGAGCGGCCGCGCAGCCGAGTGGCTCCGGCGGCCGGAGCACGCGCGCTCGCTCTCGACTCACGCGGCGTCCGCGCTTCGGAGCGCCACCGACGTGGTACGCGACGAGGACGTGCACGGCCTCCTCGAGCGCAGCGTGATCGAGCCGCTGCGCCAGCGCTCGATCGCGCCGGTGCTGGCCAAGGGGCTCGTCCTGCTCACCGCCGGCGATCGCCACCAGCAGCTGCTGGACCGGGTGATCCACGGCCTCGCCGGTCTGATCGTCCGAAACGAGGCGTTCATCCGGGAGCGCATTCACGAGGAGAGCCCCTGGTGGGTGCCGGGCTTCGTGGACGAGCAGGTACACGGCAAGGTGATCGCCGGCATCCAGCACACACTGATCGAGGTCTCCTCCGATCCCCACCACCCTCTCCGCAGGCAGTTCGACGAGCTGCTCACCGACTGGATCGTGCGGCTGCAGGACTCTCCCGAAGTGATCGCGCGCGCCGATGCGGTGAAGCAGCAGCTCTTCGACAACCCCACCAGCCGCGGACTGAGCGCCTCCCTCTGGACCGAGGTCAAGCGGGTGCTCGACCGTCAGTCCGAGCCGGCGCCGACCGACGCGCCCGGAGCCCTGGAGCGTGGACTCATCGCGCTGGCCGACGCCGCGCTGGAGGACGAGGCGCTCCTGGCCAAGCTGGACCACTGGATCGTGGACGCCGTGCTCCGGGTGGTGGAGCAGCACCGGCACGAGGTGGGCGCGCTCATCGAGCACACGGTGCGCACCTGGGATCCGGGGGAGACATCGCGCCGGCTGGAGCTCGCCGTCGGGCGGGACCTGCAGTTCGTGCGGATCAACGGGACCCTGGTCGGCGGTCTCGTCGGACTTCTTCTCTACACCATCTCGCGTCTCGCGGGATACAGCGGCCTTTGATTTCTGATTGTCATCCCTCGCTACGCTCGGGACGACACTAGCGGACTGTCACCTCCGGCAGCGCCTTCCACCTCCCCCATGTCTCCGGCGCGAGCACGTACCGCGTCGCCGGCCGCCTCCCCACCGTGAGCGAGTCGAGTGCGGACCGGTAGCCGCGCTTGGCCGTATGGCGAAGCGCCGCCGCGCTGCGCATGAACCGCTCGACCGACCGGGCGTCGTCCCAGACGACGTACCACACCAGGGCCGGCCCCTCGGCCGGCTGGTAGAGCCGGTAGCGGTCCCCGCCCCATCCGATCGGCAGCACGGTCTGCACCTCGTCCGATCCGGCCAGCGTGGCGAGGATCACCCGGATCTCGGCCTCCCCGAGCACGTCCTCGTACACCACACCGGATTCCTTGGGAAATGCCATCGGCACCGGCACGTCGCCCCGGGCGTAACGCTCGGGGTGGAGCACCTGCTCGGTCGAGACCGGCATCAGCGGGCCGTAGGGCATCGACCCCGGCCGCTCGCTCTCCCACCAGTGCATGAACTCGGCGCCCTGGAGGTAGGGAAAGATCAGCGTCTCCCGCAGGACCAGCGGCGCGCGGCGGAAGACCGGCATGGTGGACTGCTGCCGACGCACCTGCTCCCGGTACATATCCCAGAACTGCGGGTTCTGCGCCACGTCGTGGCCCGGCGCGAGCACCTCGAGCGAGGCCAGCGTCGCCTGGCCCTCGAGGATCGCCTGCGCCGCCGACAGGCGGTCGTTGTTCTCCCGGGCGTCGAGAATGGAATCGAGCGGGAGATGTTGACCCTGGAGCGCATGGATGAGCTCGTGGGCCAGCACCAGGCTGAGCTGGGTGCGGTCCGCGCCCTCTACGCCGAAGAGCGTGGCAGAGTCCGGATCGTAGAAGCCCGCGACCTGCTCGGTGTAGAGATCGATCAGCAGAGGCCGGAGCTGCAGTGTGTCGGGTAGCAGGCCGAAGAGGCGATACGTCGTCTCCAGCCCGTGCAGCCGCTTGGGTGGCAGCTCCTCGTCCAGCTTGCGGATCAGGTACGCGCGTACCTGGTCCTTGCTCCGCATCGCCGAGCGAGGCGGCGAGGTGAACCGAAGCCCGGTGGCCCGCTCGACCGGCCCTCGCAGGCTGTCCACCAGCCGCGCCAGGTCCTGTTCGCTCTTGGCCTGGGTCCGGCGCGCCTCGCCCCGGCAGGCGCCGAGCGTCAGCGCGCACGCGACGAGAAGCCCGACCACCCGTCTCACAGGCCCAGCCCCGGCGCGATTTCGGCGAAGATCTCGCGCACTCGCTCGAACCCGCCGGTGAAGCCGAGCAGGATCGCCGCGATGCTGAGGCCGACGCCGAAAGGGAGGTAGCCGTGGGCGCTGAGCTCCTCGGTATTCTCCGGAGACGCCTCGACGGTGCGGCGCCGGGCCAAGGCCAGGGCGCCGGCGCCCAGCCCGATGCCGAGCATGAGGCTGCCCCACCCCGCGCTTCCGATCATGATGCCGACCGCCGCGCCGAGCAGCCCCCACACCTGCGCGATCGGCCCGTGCAGCACTCGTTTGGGTACCATGAACGAGAGGTAGTAAGCGGCGCCGGCTCCGAGCGTCCCGTGGAAGATCGTCCGCAGCACGCTACCGATCACGCCCGCGTGCACGGCCACACCCATGAGACCTCCCAGCACGAGCCCGCCCGCGATCAGCACGAACACTCTCCTCCAGCGGAGCCCGGGCGACACCGCAGTCGTCTGCTGATCGCCGGCGCTCGGCTCGGGGCCCCTGCCGCGGCGCAGCGACGCCGCCACGTGCAGCACGATGCCCACGAAGGCGCCCAGCGCGAGGACCGGCCACACCGACTCCCAGCCGAAAAACGCCCCGACCATCCCCATCAGCGCGCAGTCGCCCCCGCCCATCGCCTCCTGACCGAGCGCCAGCTCCGTCAGCTCTCCGACCAGGAGCACCAAGCCGGCCCCGAACAAGGCACCTCGCAAGGCGTCCGCCAGTCCTGCCGGGTCCGGCCAGGCCGCGAAGGCGAGGGCGAGCGCGGTGCCGCCGATGGAGAACTCGTGGGGAATGATGAATGCCCGGCTGTCACTCACGGCGATTCCGAGCAGGAGGGTGGACGCCACCGCGAGCTGCAGGGCCACGAGCGTCGGGCCCAGCAGCGCAACCGCCCCACCCCAGATGAGCGCGGTGGCGGCCTCGATCGCCGGATACATCGGCGAGATCGGCAGTCCGCACCCCGAGCATCTGCCGCGCAGGAAGAGCCAGGAGAAGATCGGAATGTTCTCGTACCAGCGTATCTCGTGCCCGCACCGGGGGCAGCGTGAGGGCGGATGCATCACCGACTGCTTCGGCTCCGCGCCCCACCGCAGGATGCAGACGTTGAGGAAGCTGCCAAGCGCCGCACCGAGCAGCGCGAACCAGGCGATGAACACCCAGGGGGGCAGCTCTGCATCACTCCACACGCGCGACCTCACGAAGCAGGATGGCGGCGGCAATCGCCACGTTGAGCGACTCCGCTCCCGGCGCGAGGCGGATCGCCACTCGGCGCCTTGCGGCGGCCTGGAGTGACGAACCGACACCCGCGCCTTCGTTTCCCACGATCAGTCCCACCGGAGCGGCATGCCCTCGTGCGGCTCCCGGCTCCAGCGGCTCCCCGTCGGCTTCGGCGATCCAGAGCTCCACCTTGCGCTCGCCGGCCCACGCGAGAAGCTCGTCCACGGTTCCCGCGACAGCGGGCAGCCGAAAGAGCGCGCCCATGCTCCCGCGCACCACCTTCGGGCTGGTGAGCTCCGCCGTTCCCTTCAGCGCGACCACTCCCGCCGCACCGAGACCGAGCGCCGAGCGCAGGATCGTGCCGACGTTGCCGGGATCCTGTACCCCGTCGAGCACGAGGACCGGTCGACCCGGCGCCACCGGAATATCCGTCATCGTCCAGCGGCGCGGCTCCACCACGACCACCACACCCTGAGGGTGCTCCGTGTCGGCGAGCGCGGCGAGCTCGCTCTCGCTCACGGGCTCGATCCGCACCGCGCGTCGTTCGAGCGCGCTCTTGAGGGCCCTCCCGCGGGTGGTAGCTTCCAGCGCGGGCGATATCGCGGCCCCACGGAGCGGCAGCTCGGCGGCGAGCGCCTCTTCCACCAGACGCACGCCCTCCGCGAGGGCCAGTCCCCGCCGCTCGCGGCCGCGACGCCGGTGCAGGTCGCGGATCATCGTCCTCAGAGGGCTCGTCATGGTCATGCTCGTCCCATGAAGATCGCGCTGACGATCGCGGGATCGGACTCCGGCGGCGGTGCCGGCATCCAGGCCGACCTCAAGACCTTCCACCAGTTCGGCGTGTTCGGCACCTCGGTCATCGTCGCCCTTACCGCGCAGAATACTCGGGGCGTCAATGCGGTGGAGACCGTCTCCGAGGACATGGTCGCCGCGCAGCTTGCCGCACTGGCCGACGACCTCCCGCCGGCGGCGCTCAAGACCGGCATGCTCGCCGATGTGACCATCGCGAGGCTGGTCGGCAAGGCGATCCGCCAGTACGGATGGTCGCCGCTGGTGGTGGATCCGGTCATGGTGTCCACCTCCGGGCATCGGCTGCTCACGCCGGAGGCCGAAGACGTCGTGCGCGAGAGCCTGCTTCCACTCGCGGCCCTGGTCACACCCAACCTCGACGAGGCCGCCATTCTCACCGGCCGCGCCGTGCACGACGAGGCCTCGATGGCCCGTGCCGGCGAGACGCTCCTCAGCTACGGGGCCGGCGCCGCGTTGGTGAAGGGGGGTCACCTCGCGGGCGACGAGATCACCGACCTGCTCATTACGGTCGAGGGGACCCGCGTCTTCCGCCGGGCGCGAGTGGAGACGAGCTCCACCCACGGGACCGGATGCACGCTTTCGGCCGCGGTCACCGCGGGGCTCGCGCTCGGGCGGGACCTGGAGACGTCGGTGGCGGATGCCCTCGACTACGTCCACCGCGCCATCGCCGCCGCGCCGGGGCTCGGCGGGGGGCACGGGCCGCTGGACCACACCGTCCCCCTGTCATCCCGAGCGTAGCGAGGGATCTTGTCCGCACCGGCAAGATCCCTCGCTATGCTCCCGATGACAGGGTGTCTCGGGACGACAGCGGCACCGTGTGGTCAAGCGGCCCGTGTCCCCCGCCGAGCCCCGGCGCGGCGGCGATGGCGCGGTGGA
>DATLHD010000316.1:0-5209 GCA_035540075.1 Gemmatimonadales bacterium | reverse complement strand
GCGGCGACGCACCCGGGCGGCGGCGTCATGGGGGCGTGCGGGTTCAACGCGGCGCGGGAGATCATCCGGGACGCGAGGCGGTAGGGCGGTAAGGCGGTAGGTGTCACCCTGAGCGCGGCGAAGGGGGTCATGCGGCCATGGTCCAATACAGGCTGACCGTCCCCGAAGCACTGGCCCGCCTGCCGGGCCCTGCCGGCGAGCGCTACGTCGAGCTGTTCCAGCACGGCACCCTCAGCGTGGAGCTGTACGCTCCACGCGGCTCCGATCCCCAGACGCCACATACCCGGGACGAGGTCTACGTCGTGGTGCAGGGGAGCGGGCAGTTCCGGAACGGAGATGCCCGGCATCCCTTCGGTCCGGGCGATCTGCTGTTCGTGCCGGCGGGCGTGATGCACCGGTTCGAGGATTTCACCGATGATCTCTCCGTCTGGGTGGTTTTCTACGGCCCCGAGGGCGGCGAGGCGAGGCGGTGAGCGGGCTCGAGCGCACGTTGCACCGCGACTACTACCTCTCCGACCGCATCTTCGAGCTGGAGCGGGAGCGGATCTTCTTCCGGGAGTGGTGGTGCGCGGCCCGGGAGGAGGAACTGCCGAACTCGGGGGACTACCTGGTCCGGGATGTGGCCGGGGAGAGCATCCTCCTGGTGCGCACCCGTGAGGGCGGACTCGCCGCGCACTACAACGTCTGCCGCCACCGCGGCTCGCAGCTGGTGCCGGACTGCGAGCGAGGCCATTTCAGCGGCGGCATCCGCTGCCCTTACCACTCCTGGACCTACACCCTGGACGGCGCGCTTCGGACCGCCCCGTTCCTCGAGGAGAGCGACGGTCTCGCCAGGGCTGACCTCTCGCTCCATCCCGTCGGGGTGGACACCTGGGGCGGGTTCGTCTTCATCAACCTCCTCCCCGAGGAAGCCAGGGCGGAGGTGCGCTCGCTTGCCGGGCAGCTCGCCGGAGTTCCCGAGCGCCTTCGGCGGTATCCCCTGGCCGAGCTCCGGGTCGCACGGCGGATCGAGTATTCCGTAGCGGCGAACTGGAAGGTGATGCTGGAGAACTACAACGAGTGCTACCACTGCGGTCCGGTGCACCCGGAGCTGTGCCGGCTGGTGCCGGCCTTCAAGCAGCGGGGCGGCGCCGATCTCGACTGGGAGCGGGGCATCCCGCATCGCGACGGCGCGTGGACCTTCACCGACAGTGGCACGACCACCCGGGCGCCGTTCGACGGCTTGAGCGAGGACGAGCGCGTCCGGCACAAGGGTGAGCTGATCTATCCCAACCTCCTGCTGAGCCTCTCGGCCGATCATGTGGCCGTCTTCACGATCCTCCCGCACGCGCCCGCCCGGACCACCGTGGTCTGCGAGTTCCTCTTCCATCCCGCCGAGATGGCGAAGGCCGACTTCGACCCCACCGACGCGGTGGACTTCTGGGACCTGGTGAACCGGCAGGACTGGGCCATCTGCGAGTCGGTGCAGCGGGGAATGAGCTCGCGAGTATTCCAGACCGGCTATTACGCGCCGATGGAGAGCTGGAGCCTGGACATTCGGAGGTATGTGGGGGACAGACTCGGCGGACAGGCGGACGGGCGGTCCGGCGGTCAGCGCTCGTGAACGCTCGGCCCTGGGCGTCCACAGGACTCGTTCTTACCGACCGCCTGACCGCCTGTCCGCCTGAGGAGCAGGGTGAACGGGCGGGGGACCGCCCGTGAAGACCGATTTCGAATACATCGTCCTGGGCCTCGGCGGCTTCGGCAGCGCGGCCGCCTACTGGCTCGCGCGGCGAGCGGGCACGGAAGTGCTCGGGCTGGAGCAGTTCGAGCTGGGCCACGTCCGCGGCGAGTCGCAGGACCACTCGCGGATCATCCGGCTCTCCTACCACACCCCCGGCTATGTCGAGCTGGCCAAGTTCGCCTACCAGGCCTGGGCGGAGCTGGAACGCGACTCGGGGGACCAGGTCGTGCTGAAGACCGGCGGGCTCGACCTCGGACCGCGGGAGAGCGCCATTCCGCTCAGCAGCTACAGCGACAGCATGGACGCGGCGGGCGTGAAGTACGAGCGGCTGGATGCGGGCCAGATCATGCGCCGCTGGCCGCAATGGCGCCTCCGCGACGACATCCACGGGCTGTTCCAGGAGCACAGCGGCATCGCGATGGCGGCGCGGGGCAACGCGGCCCACGTGCGCATGGCGCGCGAGCACGGCGCCACCCTGCGCGAACGAACGCCGGTCGAATCGATCCGGCCCAACGACGGCGAGGTCGAGGTCCGCACCGAGGATGCGACCTATCGCTGCCGGCGGCTGGTGGTCACCGCCGGCGCCTGGTCCAACCGCGCCCTCGCATCGGTGGGGATCGAGCTGCCGCTTCGGGTGACCAAGGAACAGGTCACTTATTTCGCCTCGCAGCAGCTGAAGGAGTTCCGGCCGGACCGGTTCCCGATCTGGATCTGGATGGACGATCCCTGCTTCTATGGCTTCCCCGCATTCGGCGAGTCGGGGCCGAAGGCGGGCCAGGACGCCGGCGGCAAGGAGACCACCGCCGACACCCGGACCTTCGATCCCGACCTCGAGGCGCTGGACCGTGTGGTCCGCTTCCTCGAGGAACACCTGCCCGGCGCCCTGGGGCCCATCATCTACACCAAGACCTGTCTCTACACGCTCACGCCCGACCGGGACTTCGTGCTCGACGTGCTGCCCGAGCACCCGGAGATCGCCATGGCGATCGGCGGCGGACACGGCTTCAAGTTCGCCTCGCTGATCGGCCAGATCCTTTCCGATCTTTCCATCGACGGTCGCTCGCCCCGCGACCTCACGCCCTTCCGGATCGATCGCCCGATCCTCCAGCTGAAGGATCCGCCGCGGAACTACATGGTGTGACCGCACCCGCCATCCGGACCCCGCCGGCATCCGAGCCCGCGCCCACCGCACAGCTGCACCGGGCGATGGGGTTCCGGGACCTGCTGCTGTTCTATCTGGTCACCGGCTTCACCGTGCGCTGGATCGGCAACGCCGCCGCGGCAGGGCCGAGCGCGATCCTGATCTGGCTCGGCGCCGGGCTGCTGTTCTACCTGCCGCTGATGTTCACGGTCCTGGAGCTTTCGTCCCGCTATCCCAACGAGGGCGGGTGCTACGTCTGGAGCCGGCGGGCGTTCGGGGACTTCGCCGGCTTCATGACCGGCTGGACCTACTGGACCTGCAACCTGCCGTACTTCCCGGGCCTCTTCTACTTCACCGCGGCGAGCGCGCTCTTCATCGGTGGCGCGTCATGGCAGGGGCTGACCGACAGCGCCGCGTACTACGTCGTCTTCTCGCTCGTCGCGCTGACCGTGGCGGTGACCCTCAACGTCCTCGGGCTGGGTGTGGGCAAGTGGCTCCACAACCTGGGCGCCGTGGGGCTCTGGGTGCCGGCGCTGTTTCTGATGGGGCTCGCCGTCGTCTGCTGGCTCCGCTTCGGCTCCGCCACGCCGTTCACCGCGGAGAGCCTGGTGCCCAGCACCCGGCTCAAGGACATCGTGTTCTGGTCCACCATCGCGTTCTCGCTGAGCGGACTGGAGAGCGCGTCCATGATGGGCGACGAGATCCGCGATCCCCGGCGGAACATTCCCCGCGCGCTCCTCATCGGCGGCTCGCTGATCGTCCTGCTCTACACTCTCTCGACGGTCGCGATGCTGGTGGCGCTGCCGCAATCGCAGATCCTCCACCTGCAGGGATTCATGCTCTCGATCCAACAGGCGGCGGACCGGGTCGGGATCGTGGGACTCACCTCGGTCATGGCCCTGCTCATCACCCTGGGCGGGCTGGGGCAGGCCGGCGCGTGGTTCGCCGCCGGCGGACGGCTGCCGTTTGTGGCGGGGATCGATCGCTTCCTGCCGCCCGCGTTCGGCCGAATCCACCCGCGCTACGGCTCGCCCCACGTGAGCCTGCTGGTGCAGGCGGCGATCGCGGCGCTGTTCATCTTCCTGGGCCAGGCGGGGACGACGGTGAAGGGGGCATACGACGTGCTGGTGAGCATGTCGATCATCGGGTACTTCATCCCCTACCTCTTCATGTTCGCCTCCATGATCAAGCTCCAGGGCGAGCCCACCGGTCCGGGGGTGATGCGTGTGCCCGGCGGGCGTCCGGTGGCGACGCTGCTCGCCTCGGTCGGCTTCTGTGTGACCGCGGCGTCGATCGTGCTCGCGCTGGTCCCCGCCGAGGACGAGCCCAACAAGGTCCTCGCGATCACCAAGGTCGCTGGACTCACCGCGCTGCTCGTACTGGGTGGGGCCGCGGTGTATCTGCGCGGACGGCGGAGGCGCGCATGAGTGATGGACGGGAGTCGGTCCGCGAGCTGGACGCCGCCCGCTGGCGCGTCGCTCTCGGACTCACGGCCGCGATGGTGGTGCTGTACTTCGGGTTCGTTCTCCTGGTGGCGTACGGCCGGCCGCTCCTCGCGGTGCAGGTGGTGCCCGGCCTCACCCTCGGGATCCTCCTGGGTGCGCTGGTCATCGTGGCCTCCTGGATCCTCACCTGGGTCTACGTCCGCTGGGCGGCAACGCACTACGACCCCCGGGTGGAGGCGCTGAGCCGAGGAGACGAAGCTTGACCCAGACCTTCTTCTTCCTGGTCTTCATCGGGATCACGCTGGGGATCACCTGGTGGGCCGCGCGACGCACCCGGACCACCGAGCAGTTTTACGCGGCGGGCCGCTCCATCAGCGCCGGCCAGAACGGCTTCGCGCTGGCCGGCGACTACATGAGCGCGGCGTCCTTCCTCGGCATTGCCGGGCTGGTGTCCACCACCGGGTTCGACGGCCTGATCTACTCGACCGGCTGGCTGGTGGGTTGGCCCGTGGTCCTCTTTCTCATCGCGGAGCCGCTCCGCAACCTCGGCAGGTACACCTTCGCTGACGTGGTCGCCAGCCGCCTCAGGCAGACGCCGGTGCGCCTCGCGGCGGCGCTCGGCACGCTGGCGACGGTGACGCTCTACCTGATCGCGCAGATGGTGGGCGCCGGCGGTCTCATCCGGCTGATGTTCGGGCTGGAGTACGAGCAGGCGATCGTGCTGGTGGGCTTCGTCATGATCGGCTACGTGCTCTTCGGCGGGATGATCGCGACGACGTGGGTGCAGATCGTGAAGGCGGGCCTGCTGATGACCGGTGCACTGCTGCTGGCGCTGCTGGTGCTGCTGCGCTTCGGCCTCAATCCCGCCGCCCTCTTCGCCGAGGCGGCGCGGCAGTATGG
>DATLHD010000315.1:0-4153 GCA_035540075.1 Gemmatimonadales bacterium | reverse complement strand
GCAGCCTTGAGCTCATGGCCGCTGCGGGAGGCGCGTGGGTGGGCACGCCACGGCGCTGATCAGCCCTCGAGGTAGAGCGCCTCGATCGCGGCCCGGTGCCGCTCCTCCACGATCCTCCTCCGTACCTTCAGCGTCGGCGTGAGCTCGCCCGACTCCAAAGTGAAATCGCGCGGCAGCAGGAGCAGCTTCTTCGGCATCTCGAACTGCGCCAGGTCGCGGAGCGTCATCCGGACCTCGCGCTCGATCTTCTGCCGCACCTCGGGCAAGGAGAGGAGGTGCTCGAGGTCCCCGTCGGGAAGCCCTTTGTGGTCGGCCCAACCCTTCACCTGCGTGGCGTTGGGGACGACGAGCATTACGGGGAAGGGCCGCCGATCGCCGATCATCACGGCGGTGGCGACGAACTTGCTGGACTTCGCGAGGTTCTCTATCGGCTGCGGCGCGATGTTCTTGCCGCCCGCCGTCACGATCAGATCCTTCTTGCGGTCGGTGATGCTCAGATAGCCGTCCGCGTCGAGCATTCCGATGTCGCCGGTGTGGAACCAACCCTCCTCGTCGATCGCCTCCGTCGTCGCCTCGGGCTTGTTGAAGTAGCCGCACATCACGTTGGGTCCTCGGGTCACGATC
Source organism: Gemmatimonadales bacterium (assembly GCA_035540075.1). Lineage (GTDB taxonomy): Bacteria > Gemmatimonadota > Gemmatimonadetes > Gemmatimonadales > GWC2-71-9 > CAVVWJ01. The sequence goes on along the minus strand of DATLHD010000315.1, from coordinate 3,529 downwards.
TCGCCGTCCGGGGCGATCCGGATCCGGACCTCCGGGATGGCCTTGCCGACGGTGCCGAGGCGGTGGTGTTGGAACGTGTTCACCGCCATCACCGGCGAGGTCTCGGTGAGTCCGTACCCCTGGAGGACCGGCAGCCCCGCGGCGTAGAAGAAGCGCGCGATGTCGGGCGAGAGCGGCGCGCCCCCGGAGATGAAGAACCGGATCCGCCCGCCGGTGCGCTTGCGCAGCTTGGCGAAGACCAGGCGATCGGCCAGGAGTTTCTGCGCCTGGAGACCCGCCGGCACCGGACGCTTCTCGATCGCCAGCTCCGCCCACCGCTCGCCCACCCGGCGACCCCAGGCGAAGATCCGCTGCCTGAGCGGCGATGAGCTCCTCACGCTGTCCAGCACCCGGGCATAGATCTTCTCGTACAACCTCGGCACAGACGCCATCACCTGGGGTCGGATCTCCACCATGTTGGCGGGCACCGCGTCGATGCTCTCGGCGTAGTTGATCACCACTCCCGCGTGGAACATGCAGTAGTGGCCGAACATCCGCTCGAAGATGTGAGACAGCGGCAGGAACGAGAGGCACTCGTCCTCGGCCGTGAAGCTGAAGAGATCGACGCAGGTGGTCACGTTCGACGCGATGTTGCCGTGGGACAGCATCACGCCTTTGGGGTCGCCGGTGGTGCCCGAGGTATAGATCAGCGTCGCGAGATCGTCCGGCGCCACGTTCAGTGCCGAGTCGTGCCACTCGGGGTGCCGGCCTCGCGCCGCTCGACCGAGGGCGAGCACCGCGCCGAAGCTCAGCACGCCCGGTCCTGCGGTCTCGGCGTCCAGCCCGATCACGTGCGCCAGGCCCGGCAGCCGCGTGCGCACGCTGCGCACCTTCTCCAACTGGGCGGTGGACACGACGACCGCCATCGCGCCGCTGTCGCGGAGGATGTACTCGGCCTGCCGGGCAGGGAGCGTGGGATAGATGGGCACGTCGGCGGCGCGGGCGGCGAGGCACGCATAGTCGGTGATCGCCCACTCCGGTCGGTTCTCCGACAGGATCGCGACCCGGTCGCCGCGCCGCACGCCCAGTTCCAGGAGGCCCAGGCTGAAGTCCTGGACCTGCTCGGCGACCTCGCGGTACCCTATCGGGGTCCAGCGCCCGCCGCGCTTGGCCCGCATGGCAACAGATCGGTGCCCGTAGCGGTCCAATGCCTCGAAGTAGAGCCGGGTGAGGGTCGCGGGCGTGGGCGCCTCCTACTGGAACAGCACGATGAACCGCTGGCCCGAGCCGGGGACCGCAGGGCCTCCGCGGCGCTCCGCCCGCACCTGGACGATCGCCGTGTCAGGAGGGACCTGTCCGCTGACTGCGCTGATCACGGCGCTGGCCGTGCCGTCATCCGCGGTCGTGACCGTGTCGATCTGGACCCCGCCAGCGAGCTGGACCACGGGTGTCGTGCCCGGAGCCGGACTGGTGATCTCGAAGATGATCGGTTGCTCAGCGACGGGTCCCGGCGGCGTGAAGGTCTCCAGCCGCACCTTCAGCGTGGCGACCGGCGGCGGCTCTACAGCGATGGGGAGCGTGAAGACGGAATCGCCCACGATGATGATGGTGTCGGCGCGCGCCAGGACGTCGAAGGACACCGGCTCCGAGGGCAGCGAGCCGCTGAACGCCTGCACATCCGCGGGTCCGGCCTGAACGCCGGTGACCAGGCCGGTCCCGTCTACCGTCACCGCGGCGGTGGTGGACTGCCATTGGAGCGGCACGTCCACCACCTGGCCGTCCACGTCGAGCGCGTGCGCGACGACCTGCACCTGCTCGCCGACCTCGAGGGTCGAGACCTGGGGGATTTCCACTTCGACCGCCACCACGCCGCCCTCACCTTCCTCGAGACCACTGCATGCCGCCACCAGGAGGAGCGACAGCAGGCGGGTCCAACGCTTCACAGCGTCTCCCGCGCCGCGCTGCTCGCGATATCCCTCAGCGCGGTCTCCGCGTGCCGGATCCAGCGCTCGGCGTCGGGTCCCTTTGGCGGGCGGGCGAGAAACGCCCGCAGGTGCTCGGCGGCCTGCTGGACATCGCCCCGTTTGATGAGCAGGAAGGCGACGCCGTAGTGCGCGCCGACCAGTCCTGGATCGAGCTCGAGGGCGCGCTTGTAGTGGCGAATGGCCTCCTCCGGCTGCCCGGTCTTGGTGAACGCGATGGCCATGTTGAGGAGGATGCGGGAATCGCTGGGGTTGTCCCGAAAGGCCAGCCGGTAGGACGTGAGCGCGGCCTCGTAGTCGCCCTGGCGCTCCAGGGCGAGTCCCTCGTTCAAGTAGTCCAGCCGCTGCGGCTGCAGCGTCTCACGGGACTCCTTGCCGATCATGCGTCTCCAGAAACTCATGGGACGGTGCATCTCCGAGCAAAGTCGAACGGGGACAATGCGTTGGCGTACCGCGAATCTAGTGACGCGCCCCCGCTCGTCGCAACGCGCGTTGCCGCCTCCGGCGGACGGGCGTAGGTTGGGTGACGGAACAACCGGGAGTCGCGATGCGCCGTAGTCAACCGCCGAGCTCGAAGGGCGTCCTGGAGGTGGACTGGCCGTTCTTCGGCGAGCTCTGCCGCGCCCTCGCCCTGCGGGTGGCCAGGGAATACGAGCCCGAGATCGTCCTTGGCGTCGCCAAGGCGGGCGTGATCCCCGGGGTGGTGGTCGCGTCCATTCTCCAGACCGAGTTCAGCTCCATGGCCGTGACCCGCCAGGAAGAGGGGGCCCAGCCGGTCCTGGTGTCCGGCCCGCCGCCCAGCATCCGCGGGCGCCGGGTACTGATCGTGGACGAGACCTGCAACACCGGCAGCACCATGAAGCTGGCACTGAGCGAGGTGCGGGCGCTGCGCCCCGCAGAGGTGCGGACGGCCGTCTCCTTCAAGACCGGTGAGTACTCCCCCGATTTCCACGCCTTCGAGACCGACAGCTTCATCATCCTCCCGTGGGACCGCGAGATCATCCAGGGCGGCGAGATCGTGATACGCCCGGACTACGCGGCCCGGCTCTGAGCGGACTGCAACCTCCGGGCGGATCGGCCTATCTAAGCAGGGTCTTCATCCCGGAGAGACCCCGATGCAGGCCCTGCCGACCCTGGCGCTGGCCCTCTTGATTTTCGCTCCCTCCGCCCTCGCCGCCCAGCAGGCCGAGCGGTACACGCTGGAGGGCGATGACCTCGCCATCTACAACCTGGCCGGAGCCCTGACGGTCGAGCCCGGCACCGGCAGCGTCACCGTGGAGCTGACCCGGGGCGGCGCCGATGCCGGGCGGCTGCAGATCGAGCGCGGGGAGCTGGACGGCTGGGAGACCCTGCGGGTGGTCTATCCCTCCCAGGAGGTGGCCTACGCCGGGCTCGAGTCGGGCTCCTCGACGAGTCTGAAAGTGCGGGAGGACGGCACCTTCGGCGGCGACGACCACGACGACGATGACGACGGGGACCGGCCGCGGGGCCGCACCGTGCGCATCACCCGGGATCGGGGAGACCTCCGCGCCCACGCCGACATGAAGGTGCGGGTGCCGGCCGGGCAC
>DATLHD010000314.1:0-3193 GCA_035540075.1 Gemmatimonadales bacterium | reverse complement strand
GTGCGCCGCGCCGCCGGCGCCCGCGATGATGCAGCGGATCCCGCGGCCCGCCGCCTCCTCCGCGTAGCGGAACAGCAGGTCGGGGGTCCGGTGCGCGGACACGACGCGGCACTCGAACGGCACGCCAAGCTCCTCCAGCCGGCGAGCGGCGTGCTGCATCGTCTCCCAATCGGAGTCGCTGCCCATTACGACGCCCACGACGGACTCGGCCATGATCTCCTCGGTGCTCTGGTCCGGTGGATAGAACGTCGCGCCCGCGACGGCAGGCAAGGCGCGCCCGGTCAGCGGTCACAGTGTCCCGCTGGCCGGCGGTCTACGTTGGCGGTGCCCTTGGTTGAGGAGACCACGATGAGCGAGCAGCCCAATCTCCAGCCGGCCGTCCGTGGAACGGCCGAGCTCACGCCTGCGGAGCAGCTGGTCCGCGCGGTTCTGGATCATCGCACCGTGACCCTGGTCTACCAGGGACTCCGAAGGGAGGTGGAGCCCCACCTGGTCGGGATCCACGCGGCCGGCGAGCCGATGGTCGCCGCGTTTCAGACCGGCGGCTTCAGCCATTCGGGCGACCTGCCCGGCTGGCGGACGTTCATAACCACGAAGGTCGAGTCGGTGGATCCCCGGGAGGGGAAGTTCACTCCGCGGTCGGACGGCGAGCGGATGGCGGAGGGAATGGTGGAGATCTTTGCACGGACGTAACTGTCACCCTGAACGAAGTGAAGGGGGCCATGCTCGATATGGTCCCCGTCGCTCCGCTCAGGGTGACATGGGGGTCTAGACCGTCGCCCGAGTCCGATCCATCGTTCCCCGCGTGGCCAGCGCGGCCTGGGCCGCAGCCAGCCGGGCGATCGGCACCCGGAAGGGCGAGCAGCTCACGTAGTTCATTCCCAGCCGGTCGCAGAAGCCCACGGCACCCGCCTCCCCACCGTGCTCGCCGCAGATCCCCAGCTTGAGATCGTTGCGGGTTCGGCGTCCCAGCTCGCAGGCCATCTGGATCAGCTTGCCCACCCCCGCCTGGTCCAGCACCTGGAAGGGATCGGCCTCGATCACGCCGTGCTCGAGGTAGTACGGCAGGAAGTGGCCCGCGTCGTCTCGGCTCAGGCCCCACGTCGTCTGGGTGAGGTCGTTGGTGCCGAAGGAGAAGAACTGCGCCTCGCGCGCCAGCTCGTCCGCGGTGACGCAGGCGCGGGGCAGCTCGATCATGGTGCCGAGCAGGAACGGCACCGTGATCTGCCGCTCGCGGAAGACTTCCTCCGCCACTTGCCGCACGATGAAGGCCTGCTTACGGAACTCCACCACGGTGGCCGTGAGCGGGACCATCACTTCGGGCATCACCCGGCCCTTGCGGGACGCGACGGTGCAGGCGGCCTCGAAGATCGCCCGCACCTGCATGGCGGTGATCTCGGGATAGATGATCCCCAGCCGGCAGCCGCGGAGCCCGAGCATCGGGTTCACCTCCTGCAGGCGGTGCACCAGCGCCTGGAGCTGGTCCACCGGCATCTCCAGCTCGGCCGCGAGCGACTCGACCTCCGCGGCATCGTGCGGCAGGAACTCGTGGAGCGGGGGATCGAGCAGCCGAATGGTGACCGGGTAGCCCTCCATCGCGCGGAAGATGGCCTCGAAGTCCCCCCGCTGCATCGGCAGCAGCTTGGCCAGCGCGCGCTCCCGTCCGGCCTTGTCGGGCGCCACGATCATCTCCCGCATCGCCGTGAGCCGCTCGCCGTCGAAGAACATGTGCTCCGTGCGACAGAGGCCGATGCCCTCGGCGCCGAAGTCGCGGCCCCGGTGCGCGTCGGCGGGTGTGTCGGCATTCACTCTTACCCGGAGCTGCCGGATCCGATCGGCCCACTGCATCAGGAGGAGAAAGTTCCCGCTCGGCTCCGGGGTGATGAGCGCGGCCTGGCCGGCGTATACCTTGCCGCTGCCGCCGTCCACGGTGATCCAGTCGCCTTCGGCGATGCTGCGACCGTTGATCGAGAAGCGGCCGGCCTTCTCGTCCACCTGGAGCTCCTGCGCGCCCGCCACACACGGCTTGCCCATCCCGCGGGCCACCACGGCAGCGTGCGACGTCATCCCGCCGCGCGCGGTGAGGATCGCCTTGGCCATCACCATGCCGTGGAAGTCCTCGGGCGACGTCTCCCGCCGCACCAGAATCGCGGACTGCCCGGCGCGCCCCATCTTCTCCGCCCGGTCGGCGTCGAACACGACGGTCCCGCAGGCGGCGCCGGGGCTCGCCGGCAGCCCGGTGGTGAGGAGGTCGAGCTTGCTCTGAGGGTCGATCGTGGGATGGAGGAGCTGGTTGAGATCGTTGGGCGGGATCCGCGCGACCGCCTCCTCCTCGGAGATCAGCCCCTCGTCCACCATGTCGCAGGCGATGCGCACGGCGGCGGGGCCCGACCGCTGGCCCCGGCGGGTCTGGAGCATGTAGAGCACGCCACGCTCGACCGTGAACTCCATGTCCTGCACGTCGCGGAAGTGCCGCTCCAGCGTCCGTGCGACCCGCTCCAACTCCTGGTAGGTGTGGGGCAGCTTCTGCTTGAGCGCCGCGATCGGGAGCGGCGTCCGGCTGCCGGACACGACGTCCTCGCCCTGGGCGTTGAGCAGGAACTCGCCGTAGAGCACCCGCTCGCCGGTGGAGGGGTCGCGGCTGAAGGTCACCCCGGTGCCAGAGTCCTCGCCCAGGTTGCCGAACACCATCGCGACCACGTTCACCGCGGTTCCCATGCTATCGGGGATGTCGTGCAGTTTCCGGTAGTCGATCGCACGCCGGGTATTCCAGCTCTCGAACACCGCGGCGATGGCCCCCCAGAGCTGCCGCACCGGATCGTCGGGAAACTCGCGCCCGGTCTGCTCCCGAATCAGCTCCTTGAACTTCCCGACCAGCGCCTGGATGTCCTCCACCGGGAGGTCGATGTCGCGCTGGGCCCCGCAGTGGTGCCTCGTGGCCTCGAGCTGCTCCTCGAACGGCTTCTTGGCCACGTCGAAGACCACCGTCCCGTACATCTGGACGAACCGGCGGTAGGAGTCCCAGGCGAAACTCGGGTTGTCGCTCTGCCGCGCCAGCCCCTCCACCGTGACGTCGTTGAGCCCGAGGTTGAGGATCGTCTCCATCATCCCCGGCATCGAGACCGCCGCGCCGGAGCGCACCGAAACGAGCAACGGGTTCTCCCCGTCGCCGAAGTGCTTCCCCGTGGTGGTC
>DATLHD010000313.1:0-5468 GCA_035540075.1 Gemmatimonadales bacterium | reverse complement strand
CCCGATCCGGCGTCATCTCCCCCGTTCACTCGCGCCTGGCGCGCCGGCTATCCGGCCGCCAGGCAATCTGTTAGCGGTACTTCCCTCCCCGGCCCAGCGCTTGCCTGCTGCCGCTTGACCGGCCTCGTGCCGGGCTTATTGTCAATCCTTCATCGCGGATTTCTCTCAGGGGTGCCCCTCCCGCCGTCCGGTCGGCAGCGGCGCGCTCCCACCTGCCATAGGAGCCCATGATGCACCACTGTACCCGCCTCAGCCTGCTGGTTGCCGTGTTCGCGCTGCTGGGCGCCGGTCGGGTTGTCGCGCAGGAGAAAACCGCCGCGCCCGCGGCGGTGACACCGGCCGCGATTGCCCAGGGGGACAGCATTTTTCACAAGGACGGGATGTGCTACGCCTGCCATGGCACCAACGCCGAGGGAGTCGTAGGGCCCAATCTCACCGACTCCGAGTGGCTGCACGGCGATGGGTCGTACGACTTCATCGTCGCGACGGTCACCTCGGGCATTCCCGCCGAGAAGGCGAAGAAGGGTGTCCCGATGCCGCCGAAGGGTGGCAGCTCGATCACCGACGATCAGGTGAAGGCCGTCGCGGCCTACGTGTACTCACTGAGTCACAAGTAGCAGGTGCAGGTTCCAGCGCGATCGGAGGGCGCACCGCGGTGCGCCCTCCGCCGCTTCGGGCCGAAGATCACCAACGCCACGGTTCACCCCGATACCTTTGGCCCATGACCTCGAACCGCCTCGCGCACGCGGGCTCCGCCTACCTGCAGTCCGCCGCCCACCAGCCGATCCACTGGTTCCCCTGGGGTGAGGAGGCGTTCGCCGCCGCCCGCGCCCAGGATCGGCCGGTGCTGCTCGACATCGGCGCCGTGTGGTGCCACTGGTGCCACGTGATGGACGGTGAGTCCTACGAGGATCCCGCCATCGCCCGCTATCTCAACGAGAACTTCGTCTGCATTAAGGTGGACCGCGACGAGCGGCCGGACGTAGACGCCCGCTATCAGCGAGCGGTGCAGGCCTTCACCCGCCAGGGAGGCTGGCCCCTCACCGCCTTCCTCACACCGGACGGTGACGTCTTCTACGGCGGCACCTACTTCCCGCCGGAGTCGAAGTACGGGCACCCCGGGTTCAGGACCGTGCTCGCGAGCGCGCTCGACGCCTACCGTTCCCGCCGGGGCCAGGTGGAGGCCCAGGCGCAGGCGATCCGGAAGGTGCTGGACACGCATCTCGACGAGAGCACGCCGGGTGAGCCATCCCCTGCATTGCTCGAGGAGGCGGAGGAGGGCATCGCCCAAGTGTTCGACCCGGTGAACGGCGGGTTCGGCAGCCAGCCGAAGTTCCCTCACCCGGGTGCCGTCACCTTTCTCCTGCACCGCTGGCACGACCAGCCCGACGATCCCACCCGAGAGATCATCGACCGCACGCTCCAGGGTATGGCGCGTGGCGGCATGCACGACCAGCTCGGTGGCGGCTTCCACCGCTACAGCGTGGACGCCAAGTGGATCGTGCCGCACTTCGAGAAGATGTCGTATGACAATTCGGAGCTGCTGAAGGCCTACCTCGACGCCTACGCGGCGTTCGGGGCCGAGGAGTACGCCGACGTGGCTCGGGGGATCGTGCGCTGGGTGCGCGAGGTGGCGTCGGACCCCGAGGCGGGGTACGCCGCCAGCCAGGACGCGGACGTGGGGCTCGATGACGACGGTGACTACTTCACCTGGACCCGCGAGGAGGCTGCCGCGGTGCTCTCCGGCGACGAGCTCGACGTCGCCGCCGCGTACTACGACATCGGCACGGCGGGCGAGATGCACCACAATCCGGGCAAGAATGTGCTGTTCGTGGCCGCGTCGCTCCCGGCGGTTGCACGGCTCACCGGACTCGCGGAGGACGCCGCGCGCCTGGCCCTCGCTTCGGCGCGAAGGAGGCTGCTCGAAGCGCGGGACCGCCGGACGGCCCCATTCGTGGATCGCACGCGGTACGCGAACTGGAATGCGATGATGGCGTCGGCGATGCTGCGCGCGGGCGTGGTGTTGGGAGACGAGTGGGCGCGGCGACATGCCCTCGCGACACTGGAGCTCCTCGGGCGCGAAAGCCCCGAGCCCGACGCCGTGCCTCACACACCGGGTGGGATCACCGGACTCCTCGACGACCAGGTCCAGGTCGCGGCCGCGGCGCTCGATGCCTACGAGACCACCGGCGACCGCGAGTGGCTCGCGTGGGCCGAGCGGATCATGGAGCGGGTGTGGCGGGACTACTGGGACGAGGGCTCGGGCGGCTTCTTCGATACGGCACGGGATCGAGAGGGCGAGGAAGGCCTGCTGCCCGCGCGGGTGAAGCCGGTGCAGGACACTCCCACCCCGTCGCCCAACGGCGTCGCCGGGATCACGCTGGTGCGGCTGCACCAGCTCACCGGCGAGGCGCGGTGGCGCGAGCGGGCGGGTGCATTGGCGGCGGCCTTCGCCGGCGGTGCTTCGGAGCTCGGGCTCCACGGCTCCGCCTTTCTGCTGGCACTGGACTGGTACCTCAATCCCGGTACCCACCTCGTCGTGATCGGCGAGCCGGGCGACTCAGAGGCGGAGGAGATGCACCGAATGGCGCTGGTGCGCTTCGCACCACGCCGCGTAGTCCAGCGGCTCACACCCGCCGAGGCGGAGGCCGGCCGCCTACCCGGGGCGATCGCAGGCATGCTCGCCGCCGCCACTGGTACACGGGGCTATGCCTGCGTGGGGACGAGCTGCAGTATGCCGGTGGCCACAGCCGAAGGGTGGGATCAGCTGCTCACCGGGAGCGCTCGTGTGTCACCCTGAGCGGAGCGAAGGGAGCCATGTCGGCATCGTCCCCTTCACTTCGTTCAGGGTGACAGGCACCACATTACCTTAAAGTACCGACGCACCTTCTCCCAGGAGCACAACCGAGTGGCTAAGATTGCGACCATCGAGACCAGTAAAGGCACCATCGTGGCCGACCTCTTCGACACCGAGGTCACCAACACGGTGGCGAACTTTGAAAAGCTCGCCAACAGCGAGTTCTACGACGGCACCCGCTTTCACCGGGTGATCAAGAACTTCATGATCCAGGGCGGTGACCCGCTCTCCAAGGATCCCAACAACCCGCGGGTGGGCACCGGCGGCCCCGGGTACAAGATCAAGTGCGAGACCCATCTGAACACCCACAAGCACGTCGGCGGCACCCTCTCGATGGCCCACGCCGGCAAGGATACCGGCGGCAGCCAGTTCTTCATCTGCCACTCGCCCCAGCCCCACCTCGACCGGGTGCACACCGTCTTCGGACAGGTTCGCGAGGGGATGAACGTCGTCAACGACATCACCCAGAACGACGTGATCAGCTCGATCCGGGTGTCCTGACCTGCATCTCGATTTTGCCTTGACCGCGGACTACGCCCTGATCGACCAGCAGGGCAAGCTCAGCGTGCTGGGGATTTTCCAGCACGTCTGGCTGACCAAGTTCCCGGCGGTCTGCCCTCGCACCCACCTGGTGCTCCGGGTGCGGGGGCGGCGGACGGAGATCGGGGTGCACACCATCCGCATCCGCTTCGTGGACGAGAACGGCGCCGAGCTGCTGGGCGGGGAAGGCACGGTGCAGTTCGGCGAGCCGCCGGCCGGCGTGACCGAGGTCGAGGCCGGCGCGGTGCTGGTGTTCGACATTCCCCTGCCCCGCCCGGGCCAGTACGCATTCGAGATCACCCTGGACGGTGAGCTCGCGAGCCGGGTCCCGCTCACCGCGGCGGTGGTCGGCGCATGACCCTGACCCGATCCGAAGCCCTGGCGCTGATGCAGGAGTACACGGCGTCGGATGCGCTGCGGAAACACATGTACGCCGTCGAGATCGCGATGCGTGCGATGGCCGAGCGTGAGGGCGAGGACCCCGCGGCATGGGGATTGGTCGGCCTGGTGCACGACTTCGATTACGAGCGCTATCCCAACGCCGCGCACTCGCCCCACCAGGAGCACCCGGCCGAAGGGGTGCGGATCCTGGCCGAGCGCGGACTGCCGGAGCCGATGCAGCGCGCGATCCTGGGACACGCCAACTACACCGGGGTGCCGCGTGACAGCGCCATGGCCAAGGCGCTCTTCGCGGTGGACGAGCTGTGCGGGTTCCTGGTCGCCTGCGCCCTAGTTCGGCCGTCGCGGAGCCTCCAGGATCTCGAGGTCTCGTCGGTCAAGAAGAAGCTCAAGGACAAGGCATTCGCACGCGGGGTGAGCCGCGAGGATGTCATTCAAGGGGCCGCGGAGCTGGGCGTGCCGCTCGACGAGCACATCGCGTTCGTGCTCGCCGCGCTTCGACCACAGGAGCGGGTCCTCGGGCTCGGCCCGGCGTGACCGGGCCCGCGGCCGACGGCGTCCCCCAGTCGGTCGCCTGCGCACTCAACCGCGCGGCCGGAGGACGACCGATCCCGGGCAACCGGGTCGAGCTACTGATCGACGGCCGCGACGCCTACGCGGCGATGCTGGACCTCATCGCGCACGCTTCCCGCTGGATCCATTTCGAGAACTACATCATCCGGAGCGACACCGAGGGCTGGCGTTTCGCGGAGGCGCTGGCGGCGCGGGCGCGGGAAGGGCTCCCGGTGCGCGTGCTCTACGACGCGGTGGGCTCGATGTTCACTTCCCCCAAGCTCTGGCGGTTCCTGCGCGGCGCAGGCATCGAGGTTCGCGCCTTCCACCGGCTTCGCCCGTTGAGCATCGTCACCAACTTCGCCCGCGACCACCGCAAGCTGGTCGTCGCCGACGGCACCGGCGCGGTGATCGGGGGGCTCTGCATCGGCAGCGAGTGGACCGGCGACGGGGACGCGATCCGACCCTGGCGCGACACCGCCGTGCGGCTCGGCGGGCCGGCGGCGGCGGTGCTCGATCAGGCCTTCGCCCGAACCTGGGCGGCGTCCGGGGCACCGCTGGCCGACGAAGAGCAGGCGGGACGGGTCACGCCGGAGGGTGACGGCGAGGTGCGCGTCATCATGGGGGAGCCGGGCCGGGAGCGCGCCTTCCGGGTGATCGAGCTGCTGGCGGCGGGCAGCATGGAGCGGCTCTGGATCACCGACGCGTACATGGTCGCCCCGCCGAGGTTGTTTCAGGCGCTGCGCGACGCGGCTCGCGACGGCGTGGACGTGCGGATGCTGGTGCCCGGCTCGAGCGATCTTCCGGTCATCCGCAATCTCTCGCGCATCGGGTATCGCGACCTGCTGCGCAGCGGCGTCCGGATCTACGAGTGGGACGGCCCGATGCTCCACGCCAAGACCGTCGTGTCCGACGGCCGCTGGGTCCGCATCGGGTCCAGCAACCTCAACCCGTCCAGCCTGATCGGAAACTACGAGCTGGACGTCCTGATCGAGCATCCGTCGCTGGCGGAGTCCATGGAACGGCAGTTCCGGCTGGACGTCGGTCGGAGCCGGGAGGTGCGCCGTCGCCCGCTGCGAGGACCCCGGCGCATCAGCGAGGCACTCCCTACCGCGCTGAC
>DATLHD010000312.1:0-23082 GCA_035540075.1 Gemmatimonadales bacterium | reverse complement strand
GAGCTTCTCGCCGCGGTCGAGTTCCCCTGGGACATCAAGCCGATCATCCGCTACCATCACGAGCGCTACGACGGCACCGGCTATCCCGACCGTCTCAAGGGCGACGAGATCCCGCTCGGAGCCCAGATCATCTGCATCGTGGACGTGTACGACGCGCTGACCACGACCCGGAGCTACCGGGGCGCGATGTCCCACGAGCAGGCGCTGGCTGAGATGGAAGCATCCCGCCACTGGTGGCGGCCTGATGTGTACGCGGCGTTCCTCCAGTCCGTCGGGAGCAACCCGCAGCCCGTCTGACGCTCGTCCCGTCTCCCTTACCATTCACCCGATGGCCTATCGCATCCTGGCCGACCTCGTGGTCGGCGTGCACGCCATGTTCGTGGCCTTCGTGGTGGTCGGAGGGCTGCTGGCGTTGCGATGGCCGTGGGTGGCGGTCCTGCATCTGCCCGCGGCGATCTGGGGGGCGCTGATCGAGTTTCAGGGGTGGATCTGCCCGCTGACGCCGCTCGAGAAGTCGCTCCGCACGGCCGCGGGACAGGCGGGGTACCAAGGCGGATTCATCGAGCACTATCTGCTGCCGGTGCTCTACCCGGCCGGGCTCACCCGCGGCGTGCAGCTGGCCCTGGGGGCCGCTGTGATCATCGTGAATCTGGCAGTGTACCGGGTCCTGCTGGCGCGCCAGCGCCGCAGATGAGGTCAGATCAATAAGCAATGGTGCGTCATCTGCGGCCCACTACTCCGACCACTCCTCCTCGAACCGCTGGAGCAGCGTCGCTGCACCGAGAGTACGGAACAGTTCGACCGCTTCGGTCCGCCGCTCGTCCGCCAGCTCCTTCTGCCCCAGGGCCCGACCCGCCAGCGCCGCGAGTGCGGCACACTCGGCTCGGAGCAGCGCGATGCCGTGCTCGTCCGCCGTCCGGCGCGCGGCCTCGGCCTGCTCCAGCGCGATGTCATTGCGGCCCTGACGCAGCGCGGCGAGTGCCCGGATGCGGCTCAGCTCGGCCCGGCCAATCACGTCCCCGGCGACCTCCGCCAGCCGGGCGGCGCGGTCGAGCTCGGAGAGCGCCAGCTCGGCATCGCCCCGATCGATCCGCAGCTCGGCCCTGCCGCCCGAGGCCAGCGCCATCAGCCCGGGCTCGCCCACCGACTCCGCATGGCGCACCGCCTGGGTGACCGCCTTCTCCGCCTCGTCGTAGTCGGCCAGCTGCCGGTAGACGAGCCCCAGGTTGTGATACGTCTCAGCGGTCCCTCGACGGTCCCCGAGGCGCTGATAGCCCAGCAGCGCCCCGCGGTAGAGGCCGACCGCTTCGTCCGGCCGGCCGTGGAGATGCGCGACCGAGGCGAGGTTGTTGCACGCGCGGGCCGCGGCCAAGCTGTCGTCGAGGCGGTAGGCGATACTCAGCGCCTCGGCGAGCCGACGCTCCGCCGCCGTCAGCTGTCCCCGCTCGAATCCGATGACGCCGAGGAGATTGAGGGCGCGCATGCGACCGTCGAAGTCCCCCCGCTCGGCGAAGCGGCGGACCGCCTCGTCCGCGAGCGTCTCGGCGAGGTCGAGCTCGCCCAGCCGCGTCGCCGCGGTCGCCGCGAGCAGACGCGCATCCGCCGTGGTCCGCTCGGCCACCCGGCGGAACGTCTCCAGCGCCTCGCGAAAGCGACCGGTCCGAACCAGCTCGCGCAGCTGGTCGGTCGAGTCCTCGCCGGGCAGGGACACCATAGGGGAGTCGGGCTCCTCAGTAGGCCAGGGCGTACCGGCTGAAGCCTCCCAGCTCGGCCTCGACCTCTTCGAGGTTGTCGACCAGCAGCGAGCCCAGCCGCTCGAACGGGTCCCCGTCGTTCTCCTGGCGCCAGATGCCGATGGTGAGCTCCAGGGTCTCATCGTCCACGTCCACGTCGCCGTCCTCGTCCAGGTCGTCGTCGGCGTGATTGTAGTGGATCCTGAGCTCGGCCGGGCGCGAGGGGTTGAAGGTCAGGCCCGCCGGCTCGAACTCGAAAAACAGCCGGGCGGGGTCCACGACGCGAACCGTGATGAGGACCGAGTCACCGTCCGCGATCGGCGTGTCGTCGGGCCGAGCCGATAGCGCTTCCGCGTCCACCCGGAGCTCGAGGTACTTCTCGCCCGGCTCACCGGGGTGCTCGTCGTCCACGAAGCTGATCTCGCCCTCGCGGTTCTCGCCCCGGACGGCATAGAAGCTCACCTCAGTGCTGAAGAGCGGCGGGCTCCCCTCGGCCAGGCGGAGAATGGTGAGATCCGAAGGTGGCTTGACGGTGTCATCCCCTCCGTCGTCCGGTCCGCCGGAGTCGGAGCACGCCAGGGCGAGGGCGAGGGGCAGGGCCATCAGTCGGCGCAGCGACATCTATTCACTCCTCCAGGTTTCCATCCAACAGCCGCTGCAGCCTCGGCCGGGAGATTCCCAGCCGTCGAGCGGCCTCGCTCTTGTTGCCACCGGTGAGGTCGAGCATCGCCTGGGCGGCGGTGCGCACCACCTCCGCGAGCGGCGCGGGGAACGGGAGGACTCCCGACTGGGTCTCTCTCCGTCCGCGCGCCTCCTCCAGCGGGCCCAGCTTCAGCACGCCGGGCGGTGACAGAACCACCGCTCGCTCCAGCACGTTTCTCAGCTCCCGCACGTTGCCGGGCCAGCGATGCGTCCGGAGCGCGGTGCGGGTCTCCTGGCTCAGCTCCGGGACGGGCAGCCCGTAGGAGGTCGCGATCTGCTCCACGAAGGCGCGGGCCAGCAGTTCGACGTCGCCTTCGCGCTCCCGGAGCGGCGGGAGGACCAGGGTGACGACGTTCAGCCGGTAGTAGAGGTCCTCCCGGAACTCGCCCTGGTGTACGGCCTGCCCGAGGTCCACGTGCGACGCGGCGACCACTCGGATATCCATCTGCCGGCTCTGCTGTCCACCGACGCGGCGGATGCTCCGCGTCTCCAGGGCACGCAGGAGCTTGGGCTGCAGCTCCAGCGGCAAGGTTCCGATCTCGTCGAGAAAGAGCGTGCCCCCGTGGGCGATCTCGAAGAGGCCCGGCTTGGCTGCCACCGCGCCGGTGAAGGCGCCACGCTCGTGCCCGAACAGCTCGCTCTCGAGCAGGTTGGCCGGGATGGCGGCACAGTTCACCTCGACGAACGGCTCGCGGGCACGGGGACTCCCATAGTGGAGCGCGCGGGCGAGCAGCTCCTTGCCGGTGCCCGTCTCGCCGCCGATCAGCACCGTGAGGTCGCGAAGCGCCGCGACCCGCGCCGCTTGATCCAGCGCCTGCCGCAGTGCGGGACTGGATCCGATGATGGCCTCGAACCCGGTCGCCCGGCGCTCCGCGTCGGCGAAGCGCCCGGCCTCGATCCGGCTCGCCGCCTCGCGAGCCAGTCGCTCCAGGCAGCGGCGCAGCAAATCGAGATCGTCCGGCAGCGCGAAATAGTCGCGGGCGCCGCTCTGGAGCGCCGCGGCCGCGATGCGATGGTCGGCCGCTGCGCCGATCATGTACCGTGCCCCGGTGCTGCCGGAGTCGGCGAGAAAATCGAGCGCCTCGCTCTCCGCCCCGCCGGCGAGGAGGAGAACCACGTCCGCTCCGGTCGCGCGCTGGTCATCACCCGGGTTCGCAGCAGACACGGTCCCGCCCAGCTCCTCCACGAGACCCGCCACCGTGGACCGGAAGCTGTCGGAGAACAGGGCCAGCTCGACCCTCCATTCAGATTGCGCCATGCCCTCCGCCGGAGATCAGCGTCGCCCCTCCTCGGGATCGCGGTTGCTGGGATGCAGCACCGGAAAGGCAACCCACATGCCGCTCCGGATCCAAAGGTAAGATGTTGGGGGACAACCACCTCCGGCCACTGCATGGGAGGCAGCCGATCCCCTGTCGTATCGTTTCATTGCAGCTGCAATGCGCCGTTCCAGCGGCGTGCCCCTACATTCTGTACGCGCACCGCCGTTCACCTCCACCCCGAGGCCCCCGTGAAGCTTGTCTGCCTCACGCTGATCCTGCTCCTGGCCGGGTGCGGCCGCGACCGAGCGAGTTGTCCGACCTGCGACACCGCGGTGATCGCGGCGGTCAGCGAGCCGGGATCCATTCTCCCGCC
Organism: Gemmatimonadales bacterium; assembly: GCA_035540075.1. Taxonomy (GTDB): domain Bacteria; phylum Gemmatimonadota; class Gemmatimonadetes; order Gemmatimonadales; family GWC2-71-9; genus CAVVWJ01. The sequence goes on along the minus strand of DATLHD010000312.1, from coordinate 19,015 downwards.
GCTGGTGGACGAGTCGGTCGGCAGGGACATCGGCGATCAGGTGTTCGAGCGTCTGGCGGCGTTGAGGCCGGGCGGCGCGCCGATCGATACCTCGGCCTACCGCCCTGGGCTGGCCGATCGGTGGGAGCGTGTCGACTCCCTGACCTGGCGCTTCCACCTCAGGCCGGGGGCGCGGTGGCACGACGGCCGGCCGGTCACCTCGGAGGATGTTCGCTTCTCGTTCGCCGCCTTCAGCGACTCCGCACTGGGCTCGATCGCACAACCCTACCTGGCAGGGAGAGTCGCAGTAGTCCCGACCGATTCCGCCACCTTCATCATTCGCTTCACCGAGCCCTCACCGGAGCAGCTCTACGACGCGACCTACCATGTCCGAGTCATCCCGAAGCACATCTGGGAGACGATCCCGATGGCCTCCTGGGCCGCCGACACCAGCACGACGCGGCTGGTCGGGAGTGGCCCGTTCCGGATGGAGCGATGGGAGCGGGGACAATACCTCGTGCTGGCGGCGGACACCACGGCGAGCGAGACCCCCGGCCTTCGACGGGTGATCTGGCGCTTCACCAGTGATCCGGACGCCGCGCTCAACCTGGTGCTGAGCCACGAGGCCGATCTCCTGGAGGCCGCGATCGGTCCCGAACGGGTCGGTCGTGCGGCCGCCGATTCCACCGTGCGGCTCATCTCCTATCCCTCCGCCGCGTACGGCTTCCTGGGCTTCAATCTTCAGGATCGTGCGCGTCGGGGCCCGCACCCCGTGCTGGGCGATCGCGAGACCCGGCGGGCGCTGGCGCAGGGCGTGAACCGCTCGGTACTGGCGCGCTCGGTGTTCGGGGAGAACACGAAGGCGCCACCGGGGCCGATGTCGCGGCTGCTCTGGATCTGGAGCGACGAGATCCGAACGCTGCCGTTCGACACCGCGAAGGCCCGCGCTTCGCTGGAGGCCTCGGGATGGCGGGCCGGGACCGACGGAGTGCGCCGCCGCGGCGAACGACGGCTCTCCTTCGACATCCTGGTGCCCAGCACCAGTGGCTCTCGCCGGCAGCTGGCCGTGCAGCTCCAGGAGACCTGGCGCAAACTGGGAGCGGCGGTGACGGTGACGACGGTGGACTTCCCGGTGTTCCAGGAGCGCCTGGGGCAGGGCCGCTTCGACAGCTATATCGGGGCGTGGCTGGACGAGCCGTCGCCCCGCAGTCTCGCGGACCAGTGGAGCCGGTCGGGGTGGGAGGCCATCAACTATGGGCGGTACGCCAGCCGCGCCTTCGATTCGCTGCTCGCCGCGGCGGGCGGGGAGTCGGACCCGGATCGAGCCGCGGAGTTGTACCGCGGCGCGATGGACACCCTCAACGCGGATGCGCCGGCGATCTTCCTCTACGCGCCGTCGAATACGGCGGTGGTGTCACGACGGATCGGAAACGTCCGGATCGATCCCTACAGCTGGGCGAACCTGCTTCGGGAGTGGACTGCGGCTCCGCCCCGGGTGTCGACCCTGCCCAAGGAGCGCGGGACGGGCGGCGGCTGAAGCTGTCGATCAGTCCGCCGATCCGTCCTCGTCGCCGTCGCGAAAGGCGCGGAAGCTCTCCCGGATCTGCCGTTCCACCACCGACTCGAGCGGCCCGCCATCGTTCGCATCTGCCGGATTCACCAGTCCCCCGTCCTCACTCGCGAACCAGTCGGCTACCCCCACCAGCAGTGTCAGAGGCAGTGGACCCTCGGCGTTCACCTCCACCGGCCCCGCGAAGTCCAGGTTTTGCACCTCGGTGAGATCGGACGCGAAGGTGAAGGGCGTGCCATTGTAGGTCCCGACTACCCGGATGCTGACGTCGTCGTAGTCCGGGTGCTCGGCGACGAAGTCGGCATCCTCGTTGGCATTGGTGGGCCGGTGGAGCTGGAACTTGAGGCCGGTGTAACTCCCGACCGGCACCAGGGCATCCAGCACCCCCTCGGCGCCTTCTTCGAGCGGAAGCTCGAACAGCACCGGCCCGAATTCGAGCTCGCCGCAGCCCGAATCACCCTCGCCCTCCTCCGGGCAGGACTCGGTGGATGGACCCTCCAGGCGAACCTTCCGCAACACGAGCCCCACCTGGTCCAACACGATCTCGTCGTCCCCAGCGTTGATCACGAGCTGGCCGGCCTCCACGGACGCGTTCGAGGGGGCCGCGTCGAGGCTGGCGAGCTGGAGCCTGACCTCGCCCATGTCCGAGTCGTCGCTGCAGCCGATGAGCGCCAGCGCGAGCAGGACCAGCGCAAGCCGGTGCATCACGGGGATGCGCATTTGTTGCCTCTCTGCTAGGGGATTTTGCGGTCCGCCGAACCGACGGGCAGGAGAATCCCCGCAACTCCGGTACCAACCGCCGCGACGCGGCTAAGTGCGTGCAACTGGCCGAAACAAGCCGGGGCCACCCTCTGGGCGGCCCCGGCGGAGCGCACGATTGGCTGCGAATCAGGCGCTCTTGCACCTCGGGCCTGGTGATCTGCTTCCGGGAGATCGAGAGGGCCTCCCGGGTTGCCAGGCGGGTGAGATTCTAGGCTCCCGTGCGCGCATGGCCCTCCGTGGGCGCGGTGCTCTGAGCGCGCCACCACGCCTGGCCGGACTCGGGCAGCAGGTAGATCGGATCGTAGTACTCGTAGGTCCGAGACAGGACCTCCGGATCATCCTCCTCGAGCCGGGTGCGGTAGTTCTTGGTCCAGTAGGAAATCCCGCGCTCGCGGTCGTAGTCCGAGACCTGGTGGACCCAACGCTTGCCGACGAATGGGACGTCGCAGACCAGGCGCGGCGTGGCGAAGCCCGGCAGGTATCCCATGATGTCGTGCTGAAGCTGCTGCGCCTCGAACACGCCGACGCGCCAGTGCTCAGCGTTCGGGATCATGTCGCACATGTAGAAGTAGTAGGGCATGATCTTGGCATGGTCTAGCATCATGAAGCACAGCTCGACCAGCTCGCTCGCGGTGGCATTCACCCCGCGCAGCAGTACGCCCTGATTGCGGACATCGCGGAAGCCGAGCTCGAGCAGCCGGTGCACCGCCCGCCCGACCAGCGGCGTGATCTGCTCCGCGTGGTTGGCATGGCAGTGTAGCGCGAGATCGACTCCCCGCTCGAAGGCCTTCTTCGCCAACCGCTCCATGCCGCGCAGCACGTCGTCCTGCAGGAAATGCTGCGGGAGACCGATCAGCCCCTTGGAGGCGAGCCGGATGTCCCGGATGTTCGGGATGTCCAGCAGCGCATCCACAAAGGGCTCGAGCTGGGTGATGTGCAGGTTGGCGATGTCGCCGCCTGACACGACCACGTCCCGCACCGATGGGGTGCGGCGGAGGTAATCGAGGATCTGCGCGTGCCGGTCCTTCTGCGGCACGCTGAACTTGAGTTTGTCCACTTGGGGCACGTCATTGCCGACGAGATCCATCCGGGTGCAATGCCCGCAATACTGGGGACAGGTGGAGAGCAGCTCGGCGAGGACCTTGGTGGGATAGCGGTGGGTGAGTCCCTCCACCACCCACATGTCGGCCTCGTGCAGGCTGTCGCGGGAGGACCTGGGGTGATTGGGCCAGTCCGTCCGGCGATCCGCCAGCGCCGGCGCCATGTAGCGGCGCACCGGGTCCGCCCACAGGTCGGACGTGTCCATGGTATTGACCATCTGCGGCGGGATCAGCATGGACATCGTCGCCCGGCGCTCCTGATCCTGGCAGATGCTCTCGGCCAGGTCGTCGGGGAGCAGGGCACCCAGGGCGGCCTTCAGCTCGCGCATGTTCTTGATGGTGTGGCGCCGCTGCCAGGTAGCGCTCTCCCAGTCGGCGCTGCTCACCCCCTGGAAGCCGGGCAGGCGATTCCAGTCGGGTTCGAGGTACGCCCGGCGGGGAGGATAGGGAAGGGGCTGTCCCATCCTGGCGGCCGGCCTGCGATCGCTGGCTGTCATGCGGCGCGATCCCGGGGGGTGCTGGTCGGGTAGGGAACTCTGAGCGAAGGTAGCGCGGGATACGGCAGTGGCAAGCGCCGGCTTGCCGCCGGCCCCATTGGAGGCCCTAGCCCAGCGCTTTCACGTAGACGACCTGATCGTCGCCGGGGGCGTAGAAATCGGGGATGACGGACGCCTTCCGATAGCCACGGGCCTCGTAGAAGGCGCGGGTTGGCCGGTAGTCGGGTCGCCCGGCCGTCTCCACGACGATGAGCCGCGCAGACCCGGCCAGCCGGCCTTCCATTTCCCGCAGGAGAGCGGTGCCGATCCCGGCGGCCTGCGCCGCGGGGTCCACCGCCATCCAGTAGAGATCGAAGGTGCCCAGGGTGCAGGGGGTCGGTCCCCAGCAGATCCACCCCACGAGGCGCTCGTCGACCGTGGCGCCCAGGGCGACATAGTCGGGAGAGCCCGCGACCGCCCCATCGAAGACCTCCAGGGCGACGGGTACTTCGTCGTCCCGAAAGACGCTGACCGCACGGGTGATCTCCTCGATGCGGCGGCGATCGGCCGCGGCGAGATGGCGGAGGGCCGGCGCGGTGAGCGTACCGCTCACGCGGCCGACACCCCGCTGACAAGGGCCTCGGCGGCGGTGTGGCTCTGGGAGCGCATGAGCGCCTCGTCCACGATGTGCATCACGAGGTCGTCGTAGCTCCAGCCGAACGCCCGCCCCATGCGGGCCAGGCCCGCGTTGCTGGAGAGGTCGGGGCAGGGATTCACCTCGAGCACATACGGCACCCCGTCGCCGTTGACGCGGAGATCCACCCGGCCGTAGCCCTCGCCGCCGGAGACGTACATCCAGGCCTCGCGCGCCACCTTGGTGATGGAGGTTTCGAGCTCCTCGGGTACCTCGGCAGGGCAGATGGGGAGCGTGCCTTCGTCCTCGGGGCTACCGGGGATCCACTTCGCGGCGTAGCCCACGATGGGCCAGGTGCCCTCGGGCATGCCGTCGAAGCGGATCTCGGCGATCGGCAGCATCCGCTTGCCCACGAAGCCGACGTTGAATTCCCGGCCGGGGACGTACTCCTGGACCAGCACCTCCTCGAACTGCTCCAGCATGAGCGCGACCCGCTTCTTGAGGGCCCGTTTGGAGGTGCACACCGCCCCGTTGTCGATGCCCACGCTGGCGTCTTCCGCGGCCGGCTTCACGATGGCCGGGAGCGGGAAGTCGGAGGGCACCTTGTTGGCCTGGGCGAGGGTGAAGGCCGGGACCGGAACGCCGGTGGCGGCGAGGAGCGTGTTGGCGACGTGCTTCCGGTGGGCGACCGTGATGGCCCAATGGCGGCATCCGGTGAACGGCACGCCGGCCAGCTCCAGGGTGCCGACCACGTAGTCCTCGAACCGAGCGTGGCCGTTCACCCCCTCGCAGAGGTTGAAGACCAGGTCGGCCCGGCGGATCCGTTTGAGCCAGCGGAAGTCGCCCAGGCGGACGGGCAGCAGCTCGACCTCGTGCCCCCGCCGGCGGAGGATATCGCGCACCTCATGCACGTTTCCCACCACCGCCGCGACGTCCTGCGGGCTCCACTCGTCGCTGCCTGCGTCGTACAAGATCGCAACTCGCATCAGGCTACCTCCGCCAGGAGTGAACGGCCGCTAATCCGCCGCCAGGCGATGTCGGCAACGGTGCGGATGAGATCGTCGTAGCTCATCCCCGCGGCCCTTGCAGCCTTGGGGAAGCAACTGTTGTCCCTCGGGTCGGGCAAAATGCCCGGCAGCGGGTTCAACTCGACGACCATCGGGCGACCGTCCGCATCACATCGCACGTCGATGCGGCACCAGTCGCGACATTCCAGGGCGTGGTAGGCCGCCAGCGCGACGGCCCGGACCTGCCCGGCCTGCTCCTCGGGAATGCGAGCGGGGCAGTCGAAGATCTCCAGAGGATGACTCGGCGAGTCCCACAGCCACTTCGCCTCATAGCCATAGATCGGGGGTGCACCCTCGGGCAGCGTATCAAATCGCATGCCGACGATGGGTAGACAGCGCGCTTCGTTTCCGTTCCCCAGCACCGCGACGGTGAACTCGTGCCCGGGCAGGTAGGTCTCGATGAGGACCGGCTCCGCGTAGGTGGCGAGGAGCTTGGAGACCTGACGCACGAGCTGCGAGCGGTTCCGGCACACGCTCTTCGCGCTCACGCCCTTGCCCGAGCCCTCGAAGCAGGGCTTCACGAAGAGCGGGAAGGGGAGGTCGCACTTCCGCGCGTCCGCAGGGCTCCGCGCCAGCATGAACGGCGCGGTGGGGACGCCGCGGTAGGCGAGGACCTCCTTGGCCCGCCGCTTGTCGAGCGAGAGACCGAGGGTCAGCGGGTCGGACGCGTGACAGGGGACGCCGAGGAACTCGCAGATCGCGGGGACGTGGCCCTCGCGGTTCGGACCGTAGAGGCCCTCGGCGATGTTGAAGACGAAGTCGGGTCGGATCAGTGCGAGCCGCGCGGGAAAGCTCTCGTCCGCCTCGAGGCGGAAGACCTGGCCCACGGTGCTGAGGGCGGCTTCCACCGCGTCGATGGTGGTGGGCTCGTCCCACTCGGCGTAGAGGTCGGGCTGAGCGAGATCGCTGCGCAGGGCGCGCGCGTATGAAATGTCGGATGAAAAGGGGGAGGAGGGGTCCGCCCCGGCTGGGTTAGCCGGCGCCTCGGGTTTGAGATTAAAGGCTAGTCCTATCCGAACTGCCAAAGGCGCCCTCTACAAAAAAGGCCGTCTGCGAAGAGACGAGCCGGCCCGGGTTAGGTTCGACGACTGCACTAAAGTAAGAAAAAGTGGACAGGGGCACAATAGTTTTTGGCAGTTTTGGGAAAGTCAGTTGACGGAAAGTGCCACCCCGAACGAAATGAAGGGGACCATATCGAGCATGGTCCCCTTCGCTTCGCTCAGGGTGATACTCGCTCTTCACACCTTGTGGAACCCGACGCGTCCCGCCTCACTGCCGTCCTCCGCCTTGTAGATCTCGAAATCCGCGAAGAGCGACGGCGCCTCCTGGTGCAGCAGACGGAGGCAGGCGACCGCCATGCGTCGGATCTCCAGCTCCGCACCCTCGCCGAGACGAAGCTCCAGCATGGTGCGCCAGGCACGGACGTTGGCGCTCGCGACGATCTTCACCTCCGTCGCATTGGGCAGCACGCTCCGCGCCGCCTCGCGGGCCATCTTCCGGCGATGGACCTTGCTCTCGACCCACTCGTAGCGAGCCATCAGTCGCTCCACCGCCGTCACGTAGGCCGCCTGGGCCGCCTCCACCTGCCGGGTCCACTCGGCCTCGAGCTCGGCGTCGCCGAGGATCGCCGGCGGCATGACGAAGGCGGCGTGCGACTCGTCCACGTAGCGCTGGGAGAGCTGAGAGTAGCCCCACCCGGCTCGGTGGCGCACCAGCTCGTGACTGCACGACCGCGAGATCCCCTCGATCAGCACGACGTAGGTGCTGTGCTCGAACACCGAGCCGTGGCCCTGCTTCAGGATGTTGCCGAGATACTCGGCCGTGGTGCGGCCCGCCGGATTGAGCTGGCTCATGTAGCAGAGCCGGCCGGCGAACTCGGCGAGGCGCTCGCCGTCGGTGGACTCGCCCTTCCACTGCACCGGCAGGTGCGAGGGCTCGAGGAACTGCGGGCGGGCGAGCAGGGTGACGCGGGGTTCGCGGAGGATGTCCATTGGCTCGTGGGTCTCGGGTCTTCGTCAGGCCAGCTCCAGCCGGCTGCGGGCGTAGCCGGCGCCTTGCTCGATCTCGCGAAGGGCGCGGGCGATATCGTCGGGAATGGGGGCGGCCTCGCGTCCGACCTTGAGACGGGTGATGGCCGGCTCGCCGGACGGAAGGATAACGCCGGGCCCCAGGATGCCGAGCGGGTCGAAGGTCTCCTTCAGCTTGCGGAACAGGCCGACGATCTCTTCGCCGTACACCCGCTGGAGCAATCCGGCCCTGAGCCGGCCGTCGCCGTGCTCGCCCGACAGCGTGCCTCCCAGTCGAATGACGGCGTCCGACACCTCCTCCAGCACCCCCGCCACGCTCTGCTCCCATCCCGCCTGCCCGACCTTCGGCAGCAGGTTCACGTGCACGTGGCCGTCTCCGGCGTGTCCGAAGATCACGGCCGGGATGTCGCGTGCCGAGGTCACCCGGCGCACGATCCGGATGTACTCGCCGATCCGCTCCAGGGGCACACAGCCGTCCTCGATCACCTGCAGCGAGCGGCGGTCTTCCGGCAGGCGCGCGAGGATCGGGCTCGCGGCGTGGCGAAGCTCCCAGAGTCGAGCCGAGCTGGCCGCGGTCAGCGCGGTATCTACCGCAGCGGCCCAAGGCCGCACGCCCTCCGAGGCGTCCGCCACGGCCTCCCGCAGGGCGCGCGGGTCGCCGCGCTCGATCTCCACCAGCAGGATAGCTTCGGCAGCGGCGAGACCTTCGCCCATCTCGGTGCGGCGGATCAGGTCGAGGAACGTCCGATCGAGCAGCTCGACGGCCGAGGGCTCGCAGGCGAGCAGTGCGGCGACGACCTTCACCAGGTCGTCCAGCGATCGGAGCTCCACGCGGACACCGGCGCGGTGTGCCGGCTGGGGATCGAGTCGCCAGTCGATGCGGGTGACGAACCCGAGCGTCCCTTCGGCCCCGATGATGAGGTCGAGCAGGTCGCGCGAGGCCAGCCAGTCGTCCAGCGCGTAGCCGGAGGAGTTCTTCCGGGTCCGAGGGAAGCGAGCGGCGATGAGCCCCTGCGCCGCCGCGATGGCCGGGGCCACCTCGGCCTCGAAGCGACGAACCGTTGCCGTCCCATCCGCGCCCCCCGCCGCGCCTCGCGTGAGCTCCAGCACTTCGCCTGCGGCCGTCACCAGCTCGAGTCCGACAACCCAGCGCCGCACGCTGCCGTAGCGCACCGTCCGGGCGCCCGAAGCATTGGTGGAGACCATGCCACCGAGCGTCGCGAACCGGCCGCTGGATGGATCGGGTGGCAGCCGGAGGCGGTGCGGATCGGCCGCGGTGTTGAGCTCGGCCAGCGTGACGTTGGCGCTGGTCACGGCGAGCCGCTCGGCGGGGCGGATGTCGAGTCGGCGAGGGAGATGGGTGAGGTCCACGACGACCCCCTCGCCCACGTTGCCGCCGCCCATCGCACTGCCGGCGCCCCTCGGTACCAGTGGTACCCGGTGCTCGGAGGCCCAGCGCACCAGGGAGACGAGATCGTCGCGATCGACGGGAAGACAGATGGCGAGCGGGAGAATCCGGTAGATGCCGGCCCCCTCGGCATACGCGGCCCGGGCGCGCTCGTCGGTACGGAACACGCCGCGAATGGCTGGGGGAGGCAGCATGGCCCAAAGGTAACTATCTTGTCTTCCTATGCCGGAGCACCCTCGAGCCCAGTTGATCCACATCGACGTGGATCGGCGGCTGGGCCACGAATGGGACGAGTGGGACGGCCGGCCGCTGCCCAATCGCGGGGACTACGACGCCTCGCCGGTCCTTTTCTTCGGGTGGTCCGCGGCCGCCCTCGGCGGATTCTTCGCGGCCGCAGCGCTCGGCCTCTACCTGCTGGGCCCCCGCCTCGCGCTGCTCCATCCCACCATTCCTCCAGTCCTCCGAATCACGCTGGCGATTGCTGCCGCCGTGTGCTGGACCTGGTGGGGCATCCTATTCCTATCATATGGAACGGGTCACGCTCTCCTGCCCGAGCGGCTTGCCGAGCGGGGGCCGTTTCTCCGCCTGATGCGGCTCACCTCCAGGGTGGCCCAGCGCTTCGGTCGCCGGGACTGGGTGGAGAACGCGGCCGTGAAGGTCTACAACAGCCTGGCGGTGCTCCGCGGGCGGAAGGTCGGGAAGGGTGAGCTGCTCCTGCTCATACCTCGGTGCCTTTCCAAGGAGACGCTGGATGGGGTGCTGGGCGTGGCGGGTCGGTACGGGGTGCCCGTGTTCGTCGCCACCCGGGGGCAGCTCGCACGCCGGGTCATTCGGGAGCGGCGTCCGAGGGCGGTGGTGGCGGTGGCCTGTGAGCGGGACATGGTGAGCGGTCTGCACGACGTCGCCGGCAAGGTGCCGGTCCTCGGCTTGACCATGACGCTGCCGTCGGGGCCGTGTAAAGACGCGCTGCTCGATCTCGGAAAGCTCGAGGACTGGGTGAAGGCGTACGTCGTGTAGGGTTCCTTCTCCCACTCCCTTCTACTCTTCCTTACTCCCCCTCTACTCTACTCCCCCTCGTCCACCGGCTCCTCCTCCGCAGGCACCGGCCGCGCTTCTCCCGCCGGCTGCCCAGCCGGCGGGGCCGGTGGGCCTCCATATCGCTTCACCATGGCCTGGAGAATCTGCTCGACCTTCACCGCCGTGGGGTGCGCGCGCGGGACCTGTCGCTCCAGCTCCCGCTCCGGCAGAGATGGATCAGCGAGCGGCCGGTAGAGCGTCTCGACCGTGAGAACCGTGAATCCCGGCCGCCCGGGATCGGCCCAGCCGCGCAGACGGACCACGTGAGTGCCCAGCGGACGCCGACTCGTCGGCCGGCCGGTCGCCGAGTCGAGCCACTTGGTCTCCAGATATCCGTCGCGGAGTTGGACCCGCGCGGGCGGCAACGAGTCGGCCTGAAGCGCTTCGGCCAGACGGTGGGTCGCCTCCTGCGGACGCAGCCGGACCTCGATCCCGGCGGCTTCGGGATAGGGCGTGATCTCCGGACGGGTCGTGTCCGGCCGGCATGCCGCGAGGAGCGCGAAGGCGACGACCCGGCGCGGGTTTGCCACGAGCCTAATGCTCGTGTGCCGGCGTGCCGGGCGAATGGGGGTGATCGTCGGCTGGCTTGGGCTCGTGGCTGTGCGGCGGAGTCCCCGGGGGATCCACATGGCCGGCCGGCTCGGCCGAATCGGTGGCCGCTGTCGGCGCGGGCGTGCCCTCGTGCGAATGGCCGTCCTCGTCATGCTCTTCGCCCGCGCCGTGGTGGTGGCCTTCGCTGCGGGAGCGGGTCTCCGCAGTGAGCACATCCGTGGGGATGCCCGCCGCGTGGTCGAACACGAGCCGACCCCCGTAGGATGCCGTAGCGATCAGCACGCCGGCGCCGGCCAGCATGGCTGCCAGCGCGAGCGCGCGCTCTCCCGTGCCCATCCGCCGTTCTCTCAGCAGCCGCCAAAGCGCCAACACGGCGAAGATCCCCAGAGTGACGAAGGCCAGCTTCTCGTGCGTCTCCATCACCCGGTGCACCGCGTCGCCATGGGCGATGTGCTCCTCCGCCTGGAGACCCGACAGGACCGCGGCGGCGCCACCAAGCGCACCGATGATCAAGGTCCAGAAGGAGACCACGCGGAACGCCTCCCGCCGCGTTGCCAGGGCCAGCAGCTGGAACAACACCGCGGTCACCAGCAGGGCAGTGGGCAGATCATTGAGTGCGGCATGCAGGCGCGGCCAGTCGTAACCGAACATCGGGTCTCCTCGAGGCCTGGGTTTCAGCTGCTGAGGGCTTTGCGGACTTCGTTGGCGAGCAGGTCGATGAGCCGGGGGGGCGGCGGGAGACCGCGCTGCGAGCGCCGGCCGTCCTCCAGCTGGTCGAGCACCCGCTCGAGCCCCAGTTGGATCCGCTCGACGACGGGCCCGTACTGCCGCACGACGAGGTAGCCGAGTCCAAGCCCCAGCGGCAGCGGGACCAGCACGACGGGTAGAAGCGCGCCCACCACCGCCAGCACGCCGGTTCCTGCCGCGCCCAGGCCCGCGAGCGCCGCGCTGCCGGCCACCGATTCGTTCCTGCGCTTCCTGGCGGCGGCAATGAGCGTCACGTTGCAATAGCCCGGCTCCAGCGCCAGCACCGTTGCCGAGATGGTGTCCGCCTTCGCGAGCATGACCGGCCGCTTGCTGCCGCCGGCCGCGCCGACCGCCCGGCGGTAGGCGGCCTGGAACCCGCCGGTGGGCTCCCAGGTGATGCGGCCAGGCTGGTGGCGCTGCACCGAGAACAGCTCCTGCTTCTCCATCCAGTCGACGAGGACCGTCTCGATGTTCTCGCGATCGCCCTGCACCACCCGCTGCGCGGTGATCGCCGCGGGCCCGACGGTCCTGCCGAGCAGACCTTCAGGCTCGGCCTGGACGATACGGGTCCGCTCCTCCAGCAGCGCCTGCTGGAGGAAGCGGCCGGGAATTCCGACCTCCCGGCCCAGCTCGATCACCTGCTCCGTGGTCAGCCCTTCTCCGATCTCGCGATCGGACGTCTGGAGCTCGGCGGCGCGCTGGATGATGCGCTCGAGGGCGGCTCGGTCGATGCGAGCCGGGAGACCTTCCACGATGCTACTCCTGCGGCGTACCGCGGGCGGCGCTGATCCTCAGCTGCGAGATCAGCGTGGAGAGCTCGCCGGCGCTCAGGGCGGGTGTGGGAGGCTCGCCGGGCTGGAGTGGCGGACTCGCTTCGGAGGTTTGGGCGGCCCCGACCGCCTTGAGGAAGGGGCGGAACATCTCGATCGGCACCGGAAAGATGGTGGTCGAGTTGTGCTCGGTGGCGATCTCGGTGACCGTCTGGAGGTAGCGGAGCTGAAGTGACATCGGCTCCGTGGCGAGGGTGTGGGCCGCCTGCGCCAGAGTCTCGGACGCCTGCAGCTCGCCCTGGGCCGCGATGACCTTGGCGCGACGCTCGCGCTCCGCTTCCGCCTGCCGCGCCATCGCCCGCTTCATTTGGTCCGGCAGGTCCACGTCCTTCACCTCGACCGCGGAGACCTCGATGCCCCAGGGCTCGGTGCGGGCGTCGATGATCCGCTTGAGCACGGCGTTGATCTTCTCCCGGTCGGCCAGCAGCTCGTCCAGCTCCACCTCGCCCAGCACCGAGCGCAGGGTGGTCTGGGCCAGCTGGCTGGTGGCGTAGAGGTAGTCCTCGATCTCGATCACTGCCTTGGCCGGGTCCGCCACCCGCATGTAGAGCACGGCGTTGACCTTCACCGACACGTTGTCGCGGGTGATGACGTCCTGCGGCGGGATGTCGAGGGCGACGATCCGGAGCGAGACCCGCTTCTGGCCGGCGAAACCGGCCGGCAGGAAAATGAGGCCCGGACCCTTGGTGCCCCAGTACCGCCCGAGGAAGAAGGCGACGCCGCGCTCGTACTGCCGGAGCACGCGCAGGCTCATGAAGGAATAGATCACCGCGACCGCGAGACCGCCCAGCAGGATCTCCATCAGCTCGCCTCCACGATGACCGCGATGCCCTGGCCTCCGCCGATGCACGCGGCGCCCAGTCCGTACCGACCCCCGCGACGCCGGAGCGCGTGGAGCAGATGCAGGGTGATCCGCGCGCCGCTCGCCCCCAGCGGGTGGCCGAGGGCTACCGCGCCGCCGTCCACGTTGGTGCGCTCCCGATCGAGGCCCATTTCCCGCTCGACGGCCAGATACTGTACGGCGAAGGCTTCGTTGACTTCCACCAGGTCCATGTCGTCCAGGGTGAGGCTCGCGCGCTCCAGCGCGCGCCGGGCCGCTGGCACCGGACCGATCCCCATGATGCTGGGGTCCACACCGGCCGCGGCCCAGGCCACCGCCCGTCCCAGCGGCGAGAGTCCGTGCGCCTCCGCGTAGCGCCGGCTCGCCAGCACCAGCGCCCCCGCGCCATCGCTGATGCCGGAAGCGTTGCCCGCGGTCACCACGCCGTCCTTCCTGAAATAAGGCGGCAGCTTCGCCAGCGCCTCCGGTGTGGTATCCGGACGCATGTGTTCGTCGGCCGCCCAGGGCCGGGGCTCGCGTGTCTTCCGGTCTTTGAGCGGGATCGGCACCACTTCGTCGGCATAGTCACCGCGAGCCCAGGCCTCTCGGGCGCGCGCCTGGCTCAGCGCCGCGAAACAGTCTACCGCCTCCCGCCCGATGCGGTACTGCTGGCCCAGGTTCTCCGCCGTTTCGGCCATGGAGAGTCCGCACTGCGCGTCGCGCAGCGCCTCCCAGAGACCGTCCTCTAGGGGAGGCGGAGGACCGAGGCGGAGCCCCCAGCGCGCGCCCCGCACCACGTGCGGGGCCTGGCTCATACTCTCGGTTCCCCCAGCCAGCACCACCTCCGACTCGCCCAGGAGGATCTGCTGCGCCCCCTGAGCCACGGCTTCGAAGCCTGATCCGCAAAGCCGATTGACCGTGACCGCCGGCGTCTCGATCGGCAGGCCGATCCGGAGGCCGACGTGACGGGCGAGGTAGGGAGCATCGGCCGAGGTCTGGAGCACGTTTCCAAACACGACGTGGTCCACATCGGCTGCCGGAACACCCGCGCGCGCCAGCGCCTCGGCGCCCGCGATGGCGCCGAGATCAGTGGCGGACAGGTCCTTCAGCGAGCCGCCGAAGCTGCCGAAACCGGTGCGGACGCCCGACAGGAATACGACGTCGGCAGGGGGGAGGCGAGGGACAGGGCACATCTGTCGAAATATCGCCCCGGCCCGAAGTCACTTCAAGGAAAGCCGGTCAGCGATGCCAGCGACCGTGGCCCATCGTCGCGGTCGCGCAGCAGGGGTCAGATCACGGTCCCGCTCGCGATGACGGCGTTCTTGGGGACCACCACGATGCCGTCGCGGACGTAGAAATTGGGCCCATCGAACTGGGCCGGCTTGCCCTCGGGCGTGATGCGCACCGAATCACCGATCCGGGCATTCTTGTCCACGATGGCCCGCTCGATCCACGCACCCTGGCCGATCCCGATCAGCGGCGCCCCGGCCGGCGCAGGGCGGTCGGGGGTCTCGTAGTAGTCCGCCCCCATGACGAGCGAGTCGCGGATGGTCGCGCCGGCCTCGATCCGGGCCCGCACGCCCACCAGGGAGTGCTCGATCAGCGCGTCGTTGATGATGCAACCGTCGGCGATCACGGAGCGCTCGATGCGGCCCTTGATGAACTTGGTGCCGGGCAGGTAGCGGGCGTGGGTGAAGATCGGCGCGGTGGCGTCGTAGAAGTTGAACTTCGGCAGCGGCTCGCAGAGGTCGAGGTTGGCCTCGTAGAAGGAGCGGATGGTGCCGATGTCCTCCCAGTAGCCCTGGTACTGGAAGGCATGCACCCGATGGGTCGCGATGATGCGCGGGATGACGTGCTTGCCGAAGTCGGCCTCGCTGCTCTCGAGCGCCTCGGCGAGGACGGCGCGATCGAAGACGTAGATGCCCATCGAGGCGGGGAGCGCGTCCGGGGCCACGGGGCTTTCCAGACCCTCGACCCGCGACCAGTCCACCCGCAGCGAGCGCTGTACTTCCGGGTCGCGCGGCTTCTCCTCGAAGCGGACCACCCGTCCCGTCGGATCCATGCCCATGATGCCGAACGCGTGGGCGGCCTCGGGCCGGACCGGCGTGGTGGCCACGGTCACCTGGGCGCCGCTCGAGGCATGCCGCTCGAGCAGGGCGCGAAAGTTCATCCGGTAGAGCTGGTCCCCCGACAGGATGAGCACCAGCCGGTGCGGGTAGTCGCCCAGGTGCACCAGGTTCTGGCGCACGGCGTCGGCAGTGCCCTGGTACCAGGCCTCGCTCTCGGTCCGCTGCTGCGCCGCCAGGATCTCGACGAACCCGTGCGAGAAGTTGTCGAAGCGGTAGCTCTCCTGGATGTGACGGTGCAGCGAGCTGCTGTTGAACTGGGTGAGCAGGCAGATGCGCCGGAGGTCGGCGTTGAGGCAATTGCTGATCGGGATGTCCACGATCCGGTACTTCCCGCCCAGCGGGACCGCCGGCTTCGCCCGGTCCTTGGTGAGCGGGAAGAGTCGGGTGCCGGCGCCGCCGCCCAGGATGACGGAGAGCACGTCCTTCGGGCTGAGCGTGCTCCAGGTCACCGGTTAGGCCTCACCAACCGCGGCGCCGCAGTTGACGCAGTGCCGCCAGCCGGGCTCGACCTCGCTGCGGCACTCGGGACAGAGGATCTGGGTCTGGCTCTGCCCGCAGTGGGGGCAGAAGTTGACCGTGCGGTTGGAGGGGAGTGATCCGCCGCAGTACAGGCAGCTGGGCCGTGGCGGCTCGGCTGCCTCGACCATCTCATCGGCCCGGGCGGGGTCCGACTCCTCGGGGCGAGGCGACATCTCGAGCTGAGCGGTACCGAGCACAAGGACCGACTCCTCCACCACTTCAGGCTCGGGCGGCTCGGGCTCAGGCAGCGATGCCTCCAGCGGGGGCGCGGGTGGGGCGTAGTCGGCGCGGGGGTCCGGCGCGAGAGCCCAGAGAAGCGGCTCGGGCTGGAAGCTCAGATACACGTTCTCGAACGCATAGAGTGCGGTGAGATCGGGATTATTGCTCCGACTCTCCGCGACGAACCGCTTGCGCGCGTCCTCGGGCTCGGTCCACACCAGGTCGCCTTCGCCCGCGCAGAGGCGCAGGAGCACCCCCTCGTAGTCCTCGACCGTGTCGAGCTCGAGGGCTCGCCGGTGGGTCCGGTAGGGCAGGATCGAGCCGGTGATGTCGTCGAGAAGCAGCGGGCCCTGGAGGCGGGCGGGACTGCTGGCGGCCAGGGTGCTGACCAGGCGGCGGAAGAATTTCTCGACCTCGGTCACCGGTACCCCTTGGGAAGCGTCACCGTACGGCAGGTTACGGAAGGTCCCCCGGCAGTGTCAACCGTCCGCGGGATCACTGGACCAGGACCAGCGGAAAGCTCTCCCCTTCCGCGACTCTCGCCTCCAGCGCGACGAACGCCGAGTCCGGATCGTATTCGGCGTACAGTCCCTTCTCCTGCTCGGTCGCGAGCCACTCGCCGAAGCCCGAGGGCACCGCGCCCTCGCTGCTCCGCTGCTCCCGCGCCGCTCGGACCGCGAGACGGTCGGCGTACTCGTTCTTCGGATGCCGGGCATGACCTCGGAGCCAGGTCCACTGCACGTCGTGCTTCGCCTGCGCCGTTTTCAAGCGCTTCCAGAGGTCCAGGTTCTCGATCGGGCCGCCCTTCCGGGTCCAGCCCCGCGCAGCCCAGGCGTTCATCCACTCGCGGACACCCCGCACCAGGTACTGGGAGTCGGACACCATCAGCGCCTTGAGCCGAGTCCCTTTCCCGCCCAGGATCTCGAGCGCCCTGGTCGCCCCCATGAGCGCCATCTGGTTGTTGGTCGTGGCGGGCTCGTGCAGGTAGAAGTCGCGCCGCTCCACTCGGCCACCCCGCGAGCGGGCTTCGATGAGCCCGGCGCCGCCTCCAGGGTTCTCTCCCTCCCGACCATTGCCCAGGCAGCTCTCGTCCAGGTGCAGCACGGCGACCGGCTGGCTCAATCGATCACCTGGAAATGGTCGATCTCCTCCAGGATGAACGGCAGCTCCTCGCCGGTCATCGGCAGGTGCCCGATCAGCGCTTCCTTCCGACCCACCGTCGCCACGCGCCGGGCGACCACGATGTACTCGGTCCCCCGTCGCGTGAGAACAACGCGCAGCCCGCGCCGCACCGCGTTCTCCAGTTGATCCATGCGTTGCGTGGTCCAGCGGAGCGCCATGTCGGTACGCTAGAGCCGGCGGGTGACGCGGATCTGCCCCGCGGGACCGGAGACCAGCCGGCCGATCACCGCCGCGGCTGGCGTCGCGGCTTCGCGCAGCGCCTCGAGCAGGGCCGCCTCGTTCTCCGGCGGGACCGCGAGCAGGAGGCCGCCGGAGGTCTGGGCGTCCACGCAGAGGAGCCGCTCGTGGGGGGCCAGGTCGTCGGCCCACTCGACGTCGTGCGCCGCCTCGAGGTTCCGCTGGGTGCCGCCGGGCACGACGCCGCGGGCGGCGAGACTGAGAGCGTGGGGCAGCACCGGCAACGCTTCGAATGCCAGCTCCGCCGCCACCTGGCTGGCCGCCAGCATGTTCCCCAGGTGCCGCACCAGCCCGAAGCCGGTCACGTCGGTGGCGGCGCTGACACCGACGCGGAGCGCGGCGCGGGCCGCGCCCGCGTTCAGCGTGGTCATCGAGTGGACCGCGTCGCGGAGCCCGCTCTCGATCAGGGCGTCGCGCTTGAGGGCGGTCGTGAGGATCCCGGTGCCGAGTGGCTTGGTGAGCACGAGCACGTCGCCGGCGCAGGCTCCCGCGTTGGTGAGCATGCGGTCGGGGTGGACGTCGCCCAGGACCACCATGCCGAAGAGCGGCTCGACCGAATCGATCGAGTGGCCGCCGACCATCGGGCAGCCCGCTTCGGCCACGACGGCCGAGGCCCCGGCGAGCACCTCGCCCAGCAGCTCGAAGGGGAGCTTGCCCCGCGGCCAACCCACGAGGTTGAGGGCGAAGAGCGGCGTCCCGCCCATCGCGTAGACGTCACTCAGCGCGTTCGCCGCCGCGATGGCGCCCCAGTGGCGGGCGTCGTCCACGATCGGGGTGAAGAAGTCCACCGTGGCGACCAGGGCTCGGTCGTCGGAGAGACGGAAGATCGCGGCGTCATCGCGCGTGGCGGCGTCCACCAGCACCCTGGGGTCCGCCACGCGAGGCAGGTGGGCGAGGACCTCGGACAGCTCGCCGGGGCCGAGCTTGCAGGCGCAGCCGGCGCCGTGGGAGAACGCGGTGAGTCTGACGCGGGGGGGCTGTTCCAGGATCTGATCGGCCATCTATCGCGAGGCGGCCTCCACGAATCCGGCGACCAGCCGGTGCATGCGGGCGTCCCGCTCGGTGAGCGACTCGGGATGCCATTGGACGCCGAGGAGGAAGGCGCCCTCGGGCGACTCGACGGCCTCGATCAGGCCGTCGGGCGCGACCGCGGTGGAGACGAGCGCGGGCGCGAGATCCTTCACGGCCTGGTGATGCATGCTGTTCACCCTGAGTGGGGCGGTGCCGACCAGAGCATCCAGCCGGGAGCCGGCAGCCACGGTCACCGGATGCGCCAGATGATCACGCGTGTAGCCCGCAGTCGGGAAATAGTCGTGCTTGATCGCGTCGCTCCGCTGAGCCGCGATGTCCTGATAGAGCGTCCCGCCGAGCGCCACGTTGACGATCTGGAGCCCGCGGCACAGGCCGAACAGCGGCTTGCCTTCGTCGATGGCCCAGCGGGCGAAGGCGAGCTCCACCCGGTCGCGCGCGGGGTCCAGCCGGCCGCAGGTGGGAAGCGGCGCCTCGCCGTAGGCAGCGGGGTCGAGGTCTACGCCACCCGGCAGGAGCACTCCGTCGAGCCGGTCGTAGATCGCCCGCAGGGTGTCCTCCTCCTCGAGGAGGGGGATCATCATCGGCAGCCCACCCGCCGTCGCGACGACGCGGGAATAGCGCTGGTTCATCACCCACGACTCCGGCAGC